>WRJV01000263.1 GCA_009778415.1 Clostridiales bacterium
GGCCATAAGGACCAGAGCTACATGCTGTACCGGCTGGGCAGCCAAGTTTTGCCAAGGCTCATCCTGCCGCTGGCGGATTTCGCTTCAAAAGACGCAGTCAGGAGCTTTGTCAGGGAAAGGGGCCTTGATGCCGCAGATCAAAAAGACAGCCAGGAAATATGCTTCCTGCCGCCTGGCATGCACTATGCGGACTACTTGGCGTCCTGCGGCTTGCCGGCAAAAGATGGCGATTTTGTAGACCTTTGCGGCAACGCAATAGGCAAGCACAGGGGTGCATCGCATTACACAGTGGGGCAGAGGAAAAACCTCGGAACGGCGTTTGGCAAACCCATGTTCGTGGTCGGGATCGACGCAAAGCGCAACCGGGTGGTCCTCGGAGAAAACGACAATCTCTTCAGCAGCGAAGTTTTTTCAAGTCACAACTTCTTCGCTAAATCAGGCAGCGGCGAAATGCCGAAAAGCTACGACGGCCTTTCGGTTACGGCAAAAATCAGGTACGCAGCAAAACCTGCTGCGGCAGTAATATCCGATAGCGGCGACGGTATCGTGAAGACGGTGTTTGACGAGCCACAGAGGGCAGCGGCGCCGGGCCAGTCCATAGTTTTTTACAGCGGAAGCAAGGTGGTCGGCGGAGGCGTTATAGAAGGTTGAGCGAGCCTCTTGGGTTTTGCGCGGCGCGGGCATAGCCTCAATACATTATAATGGCTCTGACCGGGCATGCCGGGGCACAGTACCCGCACGTGATGCACAGGCTGTGGTCCACCTTGCAGACGCCGTTGCTGCCCAGCGAAAGAGCGCGGTTGGGGCACCTGTCAACGCAGCTGCCGCAGCCTTCGCAGTCACCCGGGTCGACCCGGATTTTTTTGTCCCTTATGTCAGGCACGTAGCCCCTGTCGATGGTGCCTTCGAAATACTCGATGATCCTGTCTACTTCGTGGCGGTGGCCAAACCCCACCATGACCGATGACACGCCGAAAAGGCCGGTCGCGTAGTCAAGGGCTGCCATGTATTCTCCGGTCAGGTTCCCGCCGCCGAAAACTTTCATGGCAAAAACGCCTTTGCCGGCGTCCGCGTTCATTTTTATGGCTGCAGCCATGCCTTCTTTGGTTCCGGCCGCGTTTCCGTCCCTGACGCCAAGGCTTTTGAAGTTTATGAGGGGAAAGACTACGTCGACCTCTTTTACGCCGGCGCACATTGCAGCCACGTCCACATGGTGGGTCGAAAGACCGACAGCTTTCACGGTGCCTTTGGCCTTCGCCTCAAGCAGATACTCCCACGCGCCGGCGCGGCGCGCAAAGTCGGAAGCGGACCTGACTTCGTGCAGCAGGAATATGTCGATCACGTCCCTGTCCATACCGGCCTTGGCTTCTTCGACCGCATACTTCATGTCGCTGTACGAACTGTGCAGGCACTTTGACGAAATTACCGGGCAAAACGAGGTCCCCTTCAGAGCTTCTTTTATGTACGGGTACGTCTCATAGTACTGGGCAGTGTCCAGAAAATTGATGCCACGCTCCAGGGCGTAGCGGACAAGAGCCGCGCCCTTCCCCACGCTGTAGTTGAGCTGCGTCTTGCCTACAGTCAGGACACCGAAACCGGCAGGGGTGACTAAAAGCCCCGTATTCCCAAGCTTGTTCTTAATCATTCGGTGCCTTCTTCGATTTCGTCGATCGATTCGAGCAGTTGGCTGTACCATACCAGCGCGTCGATGAACGCATGGCCCACCCGGGCGCCTTCGATGTTTTCGCGTATCATGATGATAGAAACCTTGTTCCAGTCGGCGTGTTCGTATGCGTAGATGAAATCCAGCACCTTGAACAGGGCACCTGTACGGTCGACGAGGGCTTCCCTGACAAGGTTGTCCACGGCGATTTCGTTCACCGCCTCGTCCATGTTTTTTTTCAAGATCAGGTCCAGCAGCGAAAACAGGCCGGTCATGAAAAGGCTGTTTGCGAATATGCCCATTTCAAACAGGGGCGCCAGGTTTTCCGCGAACTTCGCGCGCACAAGGGAAAGCTTCGTTATCTCGCTGGGCCTGTCCTGGGACAGGCTGATCGATATGGCTATGGTAGCCCAGCGCCGGATCTCTTTCTGGCCGAGGATGGCAACAGCGCTGTTGATCGAATCCACCTTGTGCCTAAGCCCCACGGCAGCGGAGTTGATGAACCGCAGCAGCGAAATGGACAGGGACGGGTCCCGCTCTATGGTTTTCGCAATAGTGGAAAGGTCGAAGTCGTCGTCGTTGATCTGCCTCATCAGCTGAAGGGCGTTGACTTTGAGCGGCGAGATTTCGCTGCTGCCGCCGGTGACGGGGTTGTTGTAGAAGCTGCCGCCGAAAAGTGTGTTCTTGCTTCCTTTGAAGGAGCCGTAGGACTCCATGTCCGGAAGGCCGCCGATTATGACCTGCTTGCCACGAAGCTTCGCCCTTGCCTCCCTGTGCTGCTTGTCAAACTGCTTGTCTTTGTAGTCGAGGACAACATGGTCGGCATAACCAAACAATGGGCTGCCTGCGCCGTTTTCGGGCCAGCCGCCCACAGCGAGGCTGTAGCCCTTCTCCCTGAGCCCTTCAAGCCCAATCAGAAGCTTGCCGTCCACCGCTTCCTTTGCCGACACGATCAGGATCAGCCTGCCCGGGGGGAGCTTCTTGTTTGAAGCCATGCCGGTGAGGACGTGGAAGCGGCTTGTTTCCACAAACAGCGGCAAGTCGCCAGAAAAAGGGGCCAATCCTGTTTCTTGTATCAGCTCTAGGCCCGGCAGGTAGTACGTCTGATTCTTTTCGCGGAAATCACCTTTGACGTCAAGGGCGATTTCGGGGTTATGGTCGCAAAGCCTGTAGGCCTTTACGGTCATGTCGCCGTCGAACAAGGGGGTCGCAATAAGTAAAACGGACATTTTATCACCACTTTTCAATATGGAATCTCTATTTTTATTATAAACAATATTGGAAAATATTCAAGATACAGTTGAAATTATCACGGATTAGTGGTACAGTTATAAAAGCAAATCGCAAGCGAAGGTTTTTCGGCCTTCGCTGAATAATTTGGGAGGGCAAACGCGATGGAAAAATACGGATTGAATCATCTTAGGGAAATGTTCATAGAGTTTTACGCAGGCAAGGAGCACTACAAAAGAAAGAGTTTTTCTCTTATCCCTGAAAAAGACAAGAGCCTGCTCATCATAAATTCCGGGATGGCGCCGCTGAAACCCTATTTCGCGGGCACGGAAACGCCCCCTGCAAAGAGGATGGTGACATGCCAGAAGTGCGTCAGGACAGGCGACATCGAAAACGTCGGGCACACGGCAAGGCACGCCACGTTTTTCGAGATGCTGGGCAGCTTCTCCTTCGGGGACTACTTCAAGGAAGAATCCCTGATTTGGGGCTGGGAGTTCATTACTCAGGTCCTGAAAATGCCTGAAGACAAGCTGTGGGCCAGCATATACGAGGAAGACGACGAGGCATACGACATCTGGAAGAACATGGTTGGCGTTCCGGAAGAACGCATCGTGAGGCTCGGCAAGGACGACAATTTCTGGGAAATCGGGACCGGGCCGTGCGGGCCGTGCTCGGAAGTCTACTTTGACAGGGGGGAGAAATACAGCTGCGGCAGCCCTGACTGCAAGCCCGGCTGCGAATGCGACCGGTATGTAGAATTCTGGAACCACGTGTTCACCCAGTTCAACAGGGACGACCAAGGAAACTATACAAAACTGGCAAACCCCAACATCGACACGGGCATGGGGCTTGAGCGCATCGCTTGCATCATGCAGGGTGTTGAATCGATATTCGAGGTGGACACCATCAAGTACATCCTGGACGAAGCGGTGAGAATCGCCGGGGTAAAGTACGAAGACGGTTTTGCGAAGACGGACGTGTCGCTGCGGATTATCACGGACCACATTCGCTCAGTAGTGTTTATGATTGGTGACGGCATTATACCCAGCAACGAGGGCAGGGGATACGTGCTCAGGCGCCTGCTGAGGCGCGCCGCAAGGCACGGGAGGCTCCTTGGCATAAAAAGGAATTTCCTGCACGAGCTGGCGAAGAAAGTCATCGACACGTCTGCCGGGGCGTACCCGGAGCTTGAGGACAGGCGGGTTTTCATAAATAAAATTATTACCGTGGAGGAAGAAAAGTTTTCAGCCACGCTGGACCAGGGGGACGCCATCATTGCAGAGTACATCGAGGAACTGAAAAAAACAGGCAAAACGGTCCTTGAAGGCGGCAAAGTGTTCAAGCTCTACGACACCTTTGGGTTCCCGCTGGAGCTCACCGAGGAAATCCTAGAGGAAAACGGCTGCAGCGCAGACATCGAAGGGTTCAACGAGAACATGCAAAGGCAAAAGGAAACGGCTAGGGCGGCAAGGAAAACCCATCTGGACGAAGGGTGGGCCGAAAACGCGATGGACTACATGTTTGAGGGCAGCACCGAATTCACCGGCTACGAGAAAACCGCCGACTCGGCTATGGTCAGGAGCATAATTGGCGAGGGCAACAAGCCGCTCACCGAGGTGAGCGAAGGGGAAACAGCCCTGATAGCATTGGACAAGACGCCGTTTTACGCGGAAAGCGGCGGGCAGGCGGCCGACAAGGGCATGATATACAACGACAACTGCACCATGGACGTGCTCGAAGTGTCAAAATTCCAGAAAATATTCGGCCACAAAGTTGTGGTGCGCAAAGGGGCGCTTCGCCTTGACGACGAAGTGATATGCCTTGTTTCTTCAGCAAACAGGAACAAGACGGCGAGGAACCACACGGCGACGCACCTGCTGCACAAGGCGCTCCGCATGGTTGTGGGCGACCACGTCCAGCAGGCTGGCTCAAGCGTGACTGCAAGCGGGCTCCGATTTGACTTCAACCACTACGCCGCTGTTTCAAAGGAAGAGTTGGCTGAAATCGAAAGGATCGTCAACGACGAAATCAACAACTTCAATTCAGTCGAAATTGCGGAAATGCCGCTGAGCGAAGCCGTAAAGATCGGCGCCATCGGTTTGTTCGGCGAAAAGTACGCAGACTCGGTCAGGGTTGTGTCGATAGGCGACTTCAGCATGGAGCTCTGCGGCGGCACGCATGTTTCAAATTCCGGCCAGATCGGGGCTTTCAAAATAACAAGCGAGGCCGGGGTCGCTGCCGGCGTCAGAAGGATCGAAGCCATAACCGGAACGGAAATACTGAATCAGCTGAATGAAAAGGAAGACCTTATAAAATCCGCCTCTGAAAAAATCAAGGTGCTGCCGGCGCTGTTCCTGCAAAGGGTGGCTGCGGTCTACGACGAATCCCGCGCCCTGAAGAAAGAGCTCGAAGAGATCAAGCGAAAGGCGGCAGGGGACCTGGCGGGCGACCTGATATCCGGCGCAAAAGCCATCGGCGGCGTTAAATTCATAAGAAAAGCGTTTTCCGGCTACAGCATAAACGATTTGCGCAGCCTGTCCGACGACATAAAGGCAAGAAGCAAGGGGATAGTGATGGTCCTCGCTTCCGAAAACGAAGGCAAAGTGACGTTCCTCGCATCAGTGGCTGACGACCTCCTCGAAAAGGGATACCACGCCGGGAACATCATCAAGCGAGTCGCGGCGGCGGCAGGCGGCAGCGGCGGCGGCAAAGCCGACATGGCCCAGGCGGGCGCAAAGGACCCGTCGAAGATTGAAGAAGCTTTGGCGGCGGCTGAAGAACTGATTTGAGGCATATGTTACAACAATATTAAATATATCGAAAAATCGTATACTTTATCCATTTACTTGTGTATAATAATGGCAAACAGGAGGTGAACAGGATGGATCGGAGCACGATTTTGTTCAACAGTCAGGAAAAAAACGAAGTCAAGACGACAGAAGAGGTATTGAGGGCTGTGTACGACGCACTTGACGAGAAAGGGTACAACCCGATTGACCAAATGGTCGGCTACATCCTTTCCGGCGATCCCTCTTACATAACCAGCCACAACAATGCCAGAAACGTCATAAGGCACATCGAAAGGGACGATCTGGTGGAGGACTTGCTTCGCAATTTTCTTAAAAAGTAGCAATTCTAATATTTTTTGAACCGCGAAAATCTCTGTTAACCCAGGGATTTTTTAATGGTGTACTGTAGTGTGCCGTCGCCAAGGGGGGAGACATGCGAAAAATAGCTCTGGACGTTGGAGACAAGAGGATTGGCGTCGCCGTAAGCGACGAGCTTCTGATAACCGCCCGTGGAATAGCCACGATCGACAGGGTTGGGATCAGAAAAGACGCCGGCAAGGTGATTGACCTGATAAAGGAATACGGCTGCGGCACGGTGGTCATTGGCCTTCCAAAAAAGCTGGACGGCACGGACAGCCCTCAGACCGAAAAGGTGTACGAATTCAAAATGATGCTTGAAAACAAGATGAAAAGCTCTGCCATGGGCCATGTTGAAATCGTGTTTGAAGATGAAAGATTCACCACAGTTATAGCAGAGAGAGTCTTAATCGAAGCGGATGTCAGGCGCAGCAAGAGAAGGGAAGTCATCGACAAGCAGGCTGCAGTGCTGATACTGCAGGGGCACTTGGACGGGAGCAAGCGGTAAAAATAAATATACTTGCAATTATTATAATTTGTAGTATAATAATTGTATGACAAGTGCCCTGCCACTTTAAGCGCAGATCATCTATGACAAGTGCCCTGCCACTTTAAGCGCAGATCATCTATGACAAGTGCCCTGCCACTTTAAGCGCAGATCATTTATGACAGGTGCGCCACTACCTGAAACGTGGCCTTAATGGCAAGGAATGGTTTACCGTTCCTTGCCATTAGACTGAGTTGTGGTTTGTTCAAAAATAAAATGTATAAAAAAATCTTGACTTGATATTAGAAATTATGTATAATATCCATGTTGAATGTTAATTAATGAACATTGAAAGATTTGGGGGCGTTATGGACAAACTGGATTTTTTTACAGTTGATCCGTGTTATGTGGAATTTGTGCAAAAATCAGAACACACCAAACGTGGCTTCTGTCGTGTTCCAAACATAACATATACCAGCGAACACAGAGCTAAATTCGTTTGTGGCGTTGTTCTGCAAATAAACAATATTGATTATTATGCGCCTGTGTCTTCCTTCAAGCAGCAGAAACCGGACAATTTCGTTATCAAGGCAAAAAACGGGAAAGCCGTCAGCTCCCTCCGGTTTAACTATATGTTCCCAATCCCAAAATGGCTTGTTACTATACGTAGCATATATGATGAACCTGACAGAGCATACCGTTCATTATTATCTCAAGAATTATGGTATTGCATTAAAAACCAAGATGTAATTATTCACTTGGCAGAGCGTACATATAGGCGTGTCTTATTGGGAAAAGACAAGGGGCTTGTGGAAAACAGCTGCGACTTTCAGCTGTTGGAGAAAAAAAGCCTTGAGTATAAAGCTCCTTGAGTATAAAGCTTCTTACCATTTATGGAATGTAAATTGGTGCATGTTCATTAATATTGACCCTTACCAAATTGGAATTTATTAAAATGTACAGACCATATTAGTAAGAAAGGAGGTAGTTCATATGCGTATGCGACTGAAGTTTAATATCGCCGAGCCTGAGCTTGATGCTGATTTCAGAGTATATTTTGTGAGCTTTTTCAAAAAAGCTCTAACGGAATATCGTGACGGTAGGCTGTATGATATCTATTATGCGCCTGCCGCACAAAAACCGTTCACATTCGCACCAATTTTATTCGGAGCGCAGTTTGACAAGGACAAGCTTGACGTTTCTAAGCAAAGAATCGATGTTGTTTGGAGTACAGGCGACTCTGCTGCGGGAATTGACTTTTACAATGCGTTTCACAAGCAGCTCCGCAAAGATTTTTTGCTTCCTGATAGCAACGCTATGTGCCTGCAGAAGATTGTTCTTGAACATGAGCAAAATGTGGATTCAGATAAAATCTCAATCCATTTCTTAAGCCCCTTGTGTCTACGGAACCATGACAAGAATTCGAACAAAGACATGTATCTGTCATCTGAGAGAGCTGGTTTTCATCAGTTGTGCAGAGAGATCGTTTCAAATCAGGTCAAAGGGACGTTAACAGAGAGATCTCTGGAGAATTTCACAATTCAACCTGTACAAGCAAGAAAAACAGTTATTCGCTATCACAAAGGCATGATTGAGGCAAGCTCAGGATATTTTCGCCTTGAAGGCGACCCGGCGCTCTTGTCATTTTTGTATCAGTACGGCATTGGTTCACGGCGTTCAGCAGGCTTTGGGTGTTTCAACATTATTTAAGGAGGTGATAAAAAATTGGGAAGAACAGTTACCATTTTTCTAAATGACGCTTTGTACAATGCCGGTATCTTGGGGTTCTATCGATTATACAT
Source organism: Clostridiales bacterium (assembly GCA_009778415.1). GTDB lineage: Bacteria > Bacillota > Clostridia > Peptostreptococcales > Anaerovoracaceae > WRJK01. The sequence continues at coordinate 8,329 of WRJV01000263.1, forward strand.
TGACCGAGAAAGCGAATTCGATTTCTATGAGAACCGAATCCAGTTTGACAGTGACCTTTTAGATAGCTTTACAGATCGGTATTTGAAGCGTTTACAGGATCAATTCCAAGATGAAACCATATATGGCCAAGTAACCAAATTGTACGATGAAACGTTGAAACAAGGTGATAATCATGAAGATGCGGTTAAGTCTTGCATTGATAGAATTAAAAAACTCGAGGGCTCATCATACAAGTCTGGCTATGAAATCATAAAAAAACGTGGCTGCAGTTACGATTTCTTGCTTGGGATAAAAGAAATGGCAAAGACAAAAGAACTCGAATTGCGAAAAGTGATACTGGATGAGTTCGTCATCAATATGAAAGAGCATAAAGACATTTTTATCTTGAAGGGCATCGCGTACACTAAAGTGAACATGTATTGGGAGAACGTTAGTTTTTTTCAAAGGGATGCAGTTCAAACTGAGTTTAAAGATAGTGTCGGAAAGTATTTTACAGAACCCGCAGTTAGTTTTACACCTGCTGAAGGCAAGAAAGCTACTGCTAACTGTTGCCAATGCGGAACAGGGCTCAGTAAAAAAGACAGCAAAGCCATGTCTTGGCTGGTAGATATCGGGATAGATGTTGCCAGAAAGACATCCCCATTCTGGAACTACAACGTTGATGTCTGCATTTGCCCTGTATGCGCCCTGATTTATTCGTGCATGCCATTGGGGTTTACGATTCTCAGGGATGAGGGCATTTTCATCAACGCGGGCAGCAACCCGAAAGAACTCGACAGCATAAACGGCAAAGCCATGTTGATCAAAGCAGGGCAGCAGGATGAAGCCGCCGCAAGGAACGTTTTGTACATTGCTATGTCAAAACTAATCGATAAGTACCAACAGCTTTCCAACGCAAATACATTGCAAAACATTCAGGTCGTCAGAAAAAACGCTGGCGGGTATACCTTTGACGTGGTTTCGTCAGAAATTCTAAAAAGAGTTAGCCGTTGTAGCAAAGAACTAAAATTCGTTGCCGGCAATTGGCTCAATGGCGACATATACAGCATGACCATAAGCCGTATTCTGAGAGGGAGGAATTTGTACAATTTTATTAATGAATTGCTGCACTATTCAATTTCAAACAATCGGCGGCTGTACTACATTTATCAGCTTGTTTTAATTCAAGCACTAGTGTACTTGGACGAACGAAAATTTAAAGGAGGGGAAGGTCAGATGAGCAGCGACGAGATAGCGAAGATAACGAGAGGCAAGATCTGTGGAGCAAAAAAAGAGGGAGAAAAACTAAACAAAGCTATGTCCGGCGACGACAAGAACGACAAAAAAATCAGAGGGCTTTCGTTTAAACTTTTGAACCACTTAAAAACAAGGGACACGCATGGATTTGCGGATACGATCCTACGGCAATACATGGGCCTTGAAAAATCGGTTCCTACTTTCATAAGCGAAAGTTTCAATGATGAATCTG
>WRJV01000264.1 GCA_009778415.1 Clostridiales bacterium
CCACAGAGGCCAGAGCCCACACCACAACAAGCATCGTAGACTCCTGTATGCATATGAACAACACTGCTGCCATGGCTGTTGCATAAATCAGCAAATGAAGAAACAGCGTACCCAAACGCTGAGTTTTTTCTTTGGCTATCATGTCGGTCTGCAAGTAAAAATCGCCCAGTGCATGACCTAGCAGCAACGGCAATAAAATAACACGCATGTTTTAATTGCTCCTTTACAGCTTATTCTGCATTGCCTCCCAGTTGAAATGAGCGGGTGCCCTTTCCCCCTTCATCGCCATTTCAATTGACCGGCCTGTTGACAAAATCCTTTCTGCTTCGCTCAAACGACCCAAGCGGTATTGAGCTTCCACCATCAATAAGAGTGCCTGCAGCTTTGCGTCCCTTCCCGGCGGAAGCCCTTCCTGCACCGCCAATGAGCGCTCAAGCACATGCACTGCATCTTCGTATCTCTGCTCTTTTAGCAGTGTCTCACCTTGCTTGTTCAGTATCGGTGCCAGCTTTGAATCATTGTTTCCAAACTCAAGCTCTGCGGAATTCAAAGCATAAATGATGTTTTCCTCTGCCAACGTTAAATTGCCAGCGTCAAAATTGCGGCATGCAGTGTTAAAATAGATAGTATATCCGATTCTCTTATCGGAGTATCTGAGCACGTCCTTGTCCATATTGGCAAGATATTCTTCAATTGATCTCCATGCCCTGCGATACGCTTCGTGATTGGCAGCTTTTAAATGCTTGCGGATTGCATTGCCTGTTACACCTGCCTCTTCCGCAAGCAAGGCTATGTCCCCACCCAACCGTTCAATGCCCCACACCGCTTTCCTCTGCCTGTCTGTCCAGCGAACGGTAACTGCGGACAAGAGGAACAATGTCGCATCGATCAGTGGCTGGGCTTCCCGATTTGTTTGGATCGCCAATTGGAGCCAGTGAGAGCTTCTTTTCTTTTTTAGCACAGCCATGGCATCTGCCGCAATATGAAAAGCCGGTCCGTCCATTGTATTGACGCGTTGGTTGCCATCTCCGAACGTATGGAGTTCACCTAACCCGACGCTGATCCGAAGGCGGCTGACTGAGTACAATTCTTGGATAAGCTTTTGGATAATTTCCGGTGCCTTGTACTGAGCCAACAAAACTGCCTCAAAGCTGTCTCCGCCTGATAGTTCAAACCCAGATAGCATATAGGTTCTGTATTTTCTGTTTATCTCTTCAAATACTTGCCGAGACAAGATGCCAGCTTCGTCCCTGTTTTGGGGAAGCATTACTCTTGAGTTTACCATATCGCCAAGAATGACACAGTACACGTCTTTTCCCTCCGTAAACAAGCTTTGCCAGATTATCGATTGATTGTTCTAATTTTATACCTTTTTAGGTGCTTTGTCAAATACTTTACCTATAATGGTATAAAAAAATATTTTCAACCTAATATGGTTGTCTATAATCCGCATCCCAGTTTGACAATCTCCTGTATTACGGCGTCGCCTTCTTCCCCGGACGGGCTGTATTCGAAAAGCCCCAGCCCCACAAAGCTGAATTCCTCCCGAAGCCTTTTCAGCAGCACCAGCAGCGTCTCGGTTTTCAAGCCGCCCGGGGCTTTGACAGGCACGCATGCAAACTCGTCAGGGTCCAGAACGTCCAAATCAATATGCAAATACACATTTTTGTGCCCTTTTTCCCGAACAGCTTCAACCACGCGCTCGATGTCTCCTTCAACCTCGCCCGTCTCAAGCACTTTTATGTTCCGCTCTTTTATGTAACCTGCTTCTGCCATGTCCAAATCCCTGACCCCAACCATGACCACTTGACTGGGCGAAAGGTTTGAAAACAGCGAATCCAGTATTACTTCGTCGCCCTCCCCGAGCAGCGTCCGCAGGGGCATGCCGTATAAGCACTTGCTTTCCGAGGATTCCGGCGTGTTGAGGTCGCCATGGGCGTCAAAATACAGCAGCGTCATGTCGCCGCCGGTTATCTCGTTCAAGTACGAAACGGGCATGATGTCCGCGTCGCAACCTCCGCCGATTGCAAAAATCGTAGCCGGACGGCTTTCTATTATCTGTATCTTGGTGCGTATCAATTGCTCGAACAGTTCGCTGTAGCCCCTGATGCCGTTCCTGGTTTTGCTCAAATTTGAGGTGCTGACTTCGATTTCCGCGAGATTTGCCCCGTAAAGATGTTTTTCCTTTATGCGCATTGCGCCCGCCAACGTCGACAAATCCTGCCCCCCGCCCTGCCATTGCGGGACTAGGAGGTTCAAGTGGGTCTTCTTTATCTTGTCCAAGTAGTGCCCCCAGCATTCGGTGATGATCTTCCTAGCGGCAAACATGGACGAAAGCGAAGGGTCGAGGCTCGGCGCCACTTCAACCACGTCAAACCCGACAACGTTCAGGTTTTGGAAAATCTCCTCAAGCAGGTACAACAGCTCCCTTGAGCTAAGGCCTCCGGGCTGCGGGGTTCCGGTCCCTGCCGCGTACGCCGGATCCAGCCCGTCGATGTCCACAGTCACGTAAACGTGCGAAAACTGCTGCATTTCTGCTACGACTTCCTCCGCAACGCTCTGTACCCCTTCCGCAAACACCTGCTTCGCCGTCTTCATGTTTACCCAGTTCTCTTTCAGGAACGCGATCTCGTCCGGTTCAAATGAACGGATGCCGACGAAATAAATGTTTTCCGGCCCGGCTATGTTTTCAAGCTCCAGCGCCCTCCTCTGCACGCATCCGTGGGAATACCTGTCGCCACCCAGCGTGTCGCATAGGTCTGAGTGCGCGTCGATATGGATGATGCCGAATTGCCCGCCAAGCGCCCTGTCCACGCCGGCCTCAATCGGTATTGTGACTGAATGGTCTCCGCCTACGCAGGTGAAAAACACGCCGTCCTTCACGAGCCCGCACACGTACTCGCTGACTTCGCTGTGCAGCCTTTCGCGGTCCTTTTCCGCAAAGTCTCCGGCGTCGTACACTATTAGCTCCTCGATGCTCTTGCCTTCTTCTGTCGAAGGCGCCGACGTAAAAGTGTTCGCCCTCAGCACGGACGGCGCTTCTGCCGCCCCCTTCCGATAGCTTGCGGCTTCATCGTAAGGTATGCCGAAAACTACTATGTCTGCTTCTTTTTCCGTCAAGTCCGGCCGGTTTAAGCCGCACCAGATACCGCTTGATTTGGCGTATTCGTCTTTTTGCATAGTGGTTCCTCCATTCCGTTGCTTCACAGTTTGATAAATAAAGTATACAATAAAATCATATGAAAATAAACATTTTTTCACTTGCACAAAGATAAAAGCAGTGCCAAAACTGCTGCTTGTGGCACTGCTTTTCAAACTATTGCCTAGGTTAAAATAGGCACTACTTAGTGTAGTGGATGAACAAGTCAAGCAGGTCGAGCATGTCGATCTTGCCATCTTCGTTCACGTCGCACATGCTGGCGGTGACTCCTTTGCCTTTTGAGTCATTGACCTTCACCAGCGTGTCCCAACCTGCGGTATCTCTGTTGAAACCGCAGTAAAGCAGCATGATGCCAAGGTCAAGAGCGTCGACTATGCCGTCTTTGTTCAGGTCGTATTTCGAGTAGACAAGCTTGTCAATGTACGTTGTAGCTACGCCGTTTTCAATGCTGCTGCCTATATAAGCCGTTATCTCGTTGTCATACCCGACAGCTTTGATGCTTTTTAGCGTCATGGTAGCATCGCCAATTGCTCTTGGCGTGTAAGTGAACACTGCTATGTCTGTTGGGGCTGCGCTGGTGTACCCTACAGAACCCCCTGCCGGGTAACCGAGGGTCATCGAGCCCTTCCACGTGTCGCCGCCTTGGTAGGTCCAAAGTATGCCGTCGACTGCCGCAAATCCAGAAAGCGGCTCAACGCTCTTGACTGCCAGCATGCCTCCGTCCATTTCAAACTCAACTGCGACGCTGAGAAGGTCTTCTGCATCGCGGACAGACAGCACGTACTCTACGTCGCCTTCAATGCCGCTCACTTCATCCACGCTGAGGCTCGCCTTCAGGTTTGCGTCGAAAAACTCGCTGCGCATGCCGGTCCTAAACTGCCTGTATTCGTTGGTTTTGTGGTCCATGAGCCCCGTTCCGTAGGCTGTTGACGAGGAAGCCGACACGGTTTGTATTGCCGGGAACGTGTATGTCGCTGAACCTCCATCCGTAAACGTATTGCTCGCTGTACCAGACACTGAGCCAACAAAATTGACGCTGACTTCGTCATACGCGTTAAAGAGCTGGCTGGCGTTGGTCAGCGTGACCTTGGTTTTGTCGCCGACGTGCCTGTAATTGTACAGGGCGCGTTTTGACACTTCAAGGTCAAGCGCAGTCCTGATGCCAACGTCTGCCAAGTTGCAGTTGCCCAAGTTGCGTTGGTAGCTGTAATTCAGTTCGAGAGTGTCATCGGCTGTGTGGTACTGCGGTTCGGTGCCAAAGGACGTGCCGCCCTCGTTGTAGATGATGGCAATGTTGCATCCTTCAATTCCCCTGTTGGAGAACTGGATGTGGTCAGTGGAGCCGAAATTGAAGAGCTTGTAGTTGGTGATCCCCGGTGCCATTGGTACGTCTTGGCAATGGTTGAGAATCAGCCATGACGGCAGGTCGAATATGGGGCTGTCGTTGACGCCGCCGCTGCCTTTGTACGTATGCACTGCTACCGTGCTCAGCAGCTGGCCAGCAGATGTCGTGTTCGGAGAGGCGCCCATGTCAAGGTTGATGTTTATGGCAATGTCGCTTCTACCTTCTGCAATGGCCTTCTCTGCAAGGTAAACCGCGCCCAGCATCCCACCGCCGTCCTCAGCCCCAACAGCTGCGAATACAATTTCGATGTTACCGTTGTCTACGTTTGCATACCTTCTGGCGAGCTCGACTACCGACGCCACGCTGGAGCCGTTGTCTCCGGCACCCGGGCTGGCTAGGACAGTGTCGATGTGCGCTGTAACGAAGATGATGAGGTCGGGGTTGTCGGGATTCTTTGCCGGCTTAGTGGCGTACACTGCCCCGGTCTCTGTCCTTGCGTACCTTTCCATGAAATCAAAATTGGCTGCGTTCGCGACAGCTTTTTCAAAGAAATACCCCGGTGCCGCCACTGTCGGCACGTTCACAGTGCCAGAGACTGACGGAACCGTCCTGTAATTTGCCGCAGTAACTGCGCTGCCAGCCCTTGTGACCACCATGCCTTTTACGTTCACGTCAGGGTCTGCGTTAAGTGCAGTAACGATGGCGTTGATAACAGTGGCGTTTATCGTTGCTGCATTGACCCTCACTGCACCGACTATGTCGCCGGCGGTGCCTGCGGGCAGGGCATATGCCGCATCAGTGCCCAGATCGACAAGTTTGCAGCCTTCAAGCTTGCTGAAAGCCGTGCTAGCTGGGTAAGCGTTACCGACCACGTCAGCCGCTCCGTCCCTGAAAGCGAGCATACCGGTGTAGCCCACCGATCGAAGCGGTATTTTCGCCCATTCCACGTCAGTGTAGCCGAAATCCTTGAACCTCTTCTCAACATAAGCCATGGACTTGGCTTCGTTGGGCATCCCGTGGAACCTGACGCCGCAATCATCTACCAAGTACCTCATGGTTTCCATTATCGTGCAATCCGGGTCCATTCCAAAGATGAACCTCTCAGGCCACCTGTAAGTTTCTGCCGGGCCGGCGGCAAGGAAATACTCCCCGTCGGGCAGTGCGTCGAAAAAGGTTGCAGGCACTCTGATTGCGAGGGTGTCTACCGTGTTGTCCAGACCCGGATAGGTACCTATTGAATGCACGTCCGTTAGCGGGTACGGCCCGACCATCTGAACCGTTAGGCTGTAGTCTGCCGGCGCGTCCAAGTAAGAGAAGCCGACAGTAATTGTCTTTCCGCCTGTTGCGTCGGTTTCGTCAACCATCTGTACGCTTGTGATCTCAAAGTCTGCCGCTGCCGTGCTGTTTCCGAAAGACGGGATCGCAAGGGAGAACAGCAGCGCAAATGCGAGCGTAATTGCTAATAGTTTTCTCATTGTTGATTCACTCCTTCGTTTTTATGCTGCTACAGGACATGAAACTCTGCATGAAAACTGTGGCAGCTTGCATTAACTCATGCCTCTTTTGTTCTGCCGTTGGGGTTCAGCGTTTTCAGCCTCGCTTTTAGGGAACGTGGTTAACCCGATTGTCAATTGCTGGGCCTCACCTCCTCTTATGTTCAGTATCCCAGCGTAGGCTGTCGCCCACGTTAGTGTTATGTAGATTATACAATTGTTGACAACTTTCGTCAAATTTTTTTCGTTATTTGGTGATTAAGTGATTAGTTGCGCAAATAAAAAAGCACCTGCTTGCGGTGCTTTCCCTATGTGCCGCATTATACAACGGCTTTCCTTTTCTCTACTCTGTAGATAAGCGATTTTTCTTCCTCTGTGGGGTTGCTTGGAACCCATCCATGACAAATCCTCGCTTTCCGGAATTCTCTGCGATCGTCTTCTGTTGTTGGATCGTCAACAACATCGTAAGCGAATCTGCTACCCGGTGGGTTTTCTACATATTTAACTCCCATTTTGTTCCTCTTTCCTATGCCCTTGTGCTTCCCGCCTTTGCCGCACATGTCTGTTCCTGCTCGTTCAAGCAATCTGATAAATACGGCACAATTTGCCTTTGTCGGCTTGAATTGCCTTAATGTTTTTGTATCATATTTTCCATCATTTGTCAATGATTTTTCCGTGGATATCGTTGAAATATCAATCTTCGTCATAATCCTCACCCCCGCCTTCCCCGTCTTCGCCTTTGTCCTCACCCCCGCCTTCTTCGCCGTCTTCATCCTCGCCATCTTCAGCCTCTTCCACTGGGCAGCGGCTCAGCGCGACTACCCTCGTGCTGCTTGACGGGAAAATCCGAAATAGCCCCTCCATGTCCATACTCACGCGCACCTCGGCGAAATCAACCTCTTGGGAGATCTTGCATGATAAGTCCTTCACTTCTACACCGCCAAACCCACGGGCTGTATGCCTGAGCAGCCCCTCAGCGAAATCCTGAGCGGCAAGCTCTCCATCGCGAAACTCTCCGCCGCCGAAACCCACTGCCGCAAACTCCGCAGCCGCGAATTCAGCGCATTCTTCTGCCACGTTGTCCAGCGCTCTTTGAATGAGCATGTACTTACCCATGTCGTCGGCAAAGCTTATCGCCGATATGCTTATTAAAAAAATCCCCAGAAAAACTATGTACACCTTCATTTCGCTTTGCTCACCGTATAGCTGTCAATCACATAGCTATACTGGTTCTCCTCGTCCTTAATCCCTAGGAGCTTGCTGCCTGCCATTACGCCCTTGATGGGGACTTCAATCCTGTAATGGAGGATGTCTCCGTCTTCCCAGCAAGAAACCAGCACTTCGCTCGGCGGCAGGCCAAGGGCCTTGCACAAATCCCTCCTCAGTTTTTCCTGAATGTACGGGGTAAAGCTCCCCTCCAGCTTCGCTTCCTCTTTGGCAAGGTAAACTATGTCTTGCACCATGCTGGTTTCGAAGTTGCTCCGCTGGTCGTTGACGGCCTGCATGACGAATATCATCAGTATCGGAAGCACCGCCGCCAGCACTATGAACTGCTTCATTTTGCCACCTCCCTCGTCTTTATTGGGCGTCTGCCCTGTAGGCGATTTCTGCCTTCCACAGTTGGCGAAGCCCGGTTTTCATGGAATTGTCGCCATCGCCCGCAATCAGGTTGTACAGAAACACCCCCAGCATTATCATGGCGGACATTACGATTATCTGTTTCATGGCGCACCTACTCGCTGCCGCCAGCCGAGCCGCCAGCCGAGCCGCCCGCTGCGCCGTCAGCTTTGGCCTGAATGCTTTCGATTGCCGTCACAACGCTGCCGTTAAGGTTTTCCGCGTTGTCCTTTAGGTTGAAAATCAGCCCTGCGATGAAAATGCCCAGTATGATCATGGCCGACATTACTATAAACTGTTTCATGTTAGTTCCCTCCCTTTTATTGAATTATCATGTTAAAATATCATGCTGAGCAGGTGCTTCTGCTCCATAAAGTACCCTACGACGATGAAATTTATGAAAATGACAAAAACGTTTATCACCACCGGGAAATAGATGAGCTCGCTCACCAATTCGTCGCGTTTCCTCAAAACCGTGCTCCTTGCCTCCTTGATGCTCTTTTGGTACGAAATCAAAATCTCCACAAGCTCTGCTGGGTCCAGCGCGTCCCATTTTAGCAGCAGGTTACCGAATTCAAACCCGGTCGAGGTGAAAGCCTCGCCGGTAAAAGCCCTCACCGCTTCGTCCAGCTTACCCAGCCTCAAAAACCTCAGCATCCTGATGTAGACAGGCTGCAGTGCGCCGGCCCGCTGCGAAAGCTGCTCGATGACGTGGTCTGCGCCGACCCGCCTTCCGTCGCCCAGCGCAAGGATGTTTCGGAGGAACGAAATGCTTTCGTAAATCTCTTTGTCGATTTTCTCTCCTTTGCGCTTGATCAGCCATTCCCTGAATTTCATCTTTTTTGAAAACGCCTCTGCCTTGCCGATGAACCGCCTGCCGGAAAGCACTGCGTTCATTCTGTAAAGCCTCATGACGCTGTGCCCGCCCCGGATCATCAAGACGCCAATAGCTAAAAGCACGGCTGTCGCAGCGTAAATCAATAATTGCATAGCCTCGCCTCCTTAGTAATCGAACTGCTGGTTGTTGACAAGTTCCAGCAGCACCAAGTTCATCACGAACAGCAGCACGGCGGCTGTGAACATCATGAAGCCCTGAGCCGTAAATATCTGGTTGTATATGTACCTTTCAAGCGAAATCCCCACTTGCCTCACCGACATGAACACGCTCAGGCAGTAAAGCGCAGGTATGAAGAATTTCACTATCCTCGCCGCTTCGGCGTTCACCCTCTTGCGCTCCTCGCTGGCGGCTTTCGCCTCTCTGAGCTGAATCAGGATGTCTTCCAGGGCAAGGGATATGTTCGTCCCCTTGGTCACAGCCAATTTGATGTTGTATGCCAGCATCCTGCTCCAGTTCGTGTTTATGGCGTAGGCGAATTTGCCGGTTGCCCTGCTTATTTCCGCATGGTTTGCCGATCCCCTGATTTCTAGCAGTATCCTGACCATGAGCTCCGAGCAGTTCTTCGTCTTTTCCTTCTGCTTCCCGGTTTTTTCCATCGCCTCAAATATGTTGCAGCTCGATATCCTGTAAGCGCTCAGGAAGTTCCCCACAAACGCTTCGCCCTCGTAGCTGCTCCTCTTTCTTATTATTTCGAGCTTAACCCGCAGGACAGTGTACGGGAGCACCGCGCATGCAAGCGCGGTGGCAACTGCCGAGGGCACCGCCATGCTCCTTTGCGCAACTACGCAGACCCCGAAAAACAGCAAGCCGCTAAGCCACAGGAAATGGGCGCTTTTCATGCGGCTGCCCAGCGTCGCCTGCAAAACCATGCCCAGGTGCTTGCTAAAAGCGTCCTCGTCGCTATACCGCTTCCTTGCCGCGCTCAAGCGCCCCCTCACCCGAAGCACCCTGCTCAATCCCACTATATCCTCGTAAAACAGGAGCATGTACCCGCCAAGTACGGCGCTGTACAAAAAACCTCCTATTACAATTGCAGCAACCTCTCTCATGCGCCCCCTCCCAAACGTGACAGCATGTGCGAAAACTCCTCAAGCGCTGAAGCGTTTTCCTCTGCCGCCGCTTTCTTCTTGTCCTCGCCCAGCTCGTTTTGCCACTGCCACTTGTCTGCCAGGAAATCGTATTCGCACAACGGTTTCATCTGTATCTCGTCGCGGCTGCGGTTGTAGGACAGTTCATGGATGCTCTTAAGCTTTTTCTTGCTCTTGTCCGCAAGCTGTATGAAATGAAACACGTAGTCAAAGCTCGCAGCCACCTTCCTAGCCATGAAGTGGACGTCGCCCCCAAGGCTGCCCACTATCTCGCTGGCGGCGTCATAGGGGAAATTCAGCGGCTCCCTCGTATGGTAGGTTATCTTCATGCGCCT
>WRJV01000265.1 GCA_009778415.1 Clostridiales bacterium
AATCACTTAGACATAAAATATCCTTAGAGTTTATACAGGGGCTTAAAGGAAAATCTCTATAAAACTTACCTGTAAATATATTATACGAGAGAATATGGAATATGTATATTATCCAGAGCTTGGCAAAAGCATGCTGGTTCCCATTCCGGAAGAATACACATTAGTTCAAAGGACTGAGAGTCAACAAATTGCGGCAACTGGAACAGAATTCCTTCCGTTTTCAGGGCTAGTAATTGACAATTTACAAAGGGGTTGTGGCGTTGCAGGTGGAACTTCAATGCGGAAGCCAAATGACATCACGGCGACCATTGATATGCTTGGCGCTGGAAAGACCGTTTTCTCTGTAAGGATTGCCCGTGGAGTTTCGAGAACAGATGGGATATCGGGAGATTTTAAGGTTGATGTGCTGGATAGCTACGCATTACCAATGTTTCAGGCAACCGGAACTTATTTGGCTTCTGTAAGGGTACAACACTTAGAAGGGATTGAATTAGCCGGGCACGAGTTTATTAAGCTGAACTACGATTATTTCACTAAAATAATTTGCGACGGCAAGAGTGCCTTTGATATGGGATCCGAAATTGGTAACTACTATGATCCCTAATTATTTTTTTCCACAGGCACAAGTTAATGGCAACCTGTGCCTGTGGTGTGGAGGCAGTTATGTTAATACTTCCTGAAAAAGACAGAGCGAAGTATGCTTTGCTGCATACTATTCTCTTAATCGTCGTTGTTCCTGTTTGCATTATAGCTGCATATTTATTGGATTTGGCTGGGATTGAATCAAGGAACTTGTTTGGAAGAGATTTTAATTGGGCGGTTACCATAGGCTATTGCGCGTGGTGCTTTATTGGTTCGAGTCCATATTACCCTAAATTTCAAGAAAGCTTGGCGTTTGAATTATTTTTGGGTCCATTGACTGCTGCATTATTTGCGCTAATATTCCCTTACCTCTATATCACTAACTTAATCCTTGTTGCCCGTGATGCGATCAAGCGCAGAAAAGGCATGATGAAGGAAATGAAATAATCCGTAATTCCCTAGTTTATTTTCTACCCACAATTAGACATGCGAAACGCAGGAGAACAACAACTCTCCAACAACTTTGAAAAATAAGGCTTTTATGATACAGACAACCGGGCAGAATTTTACAGCAAAGTTGACACATCTCAGAAAGCTGCGGCAGAAATAAAAAGCGACATAGAGCATTTACCGAAGATAATCTTTTGAAATGGAGGGCAAAGTGCGTGAAAAATGAAAAAAACAATGAAAACAGCGGCGATTGTGATAGCTGTGAAAAAAAAGCTGACGCTATTGCAACCAAAAGAAATCGCTCAGAAATTACCGGAGCCTTTTCAATTATTGTAATAGTCATAGTACCGCTAATTGCGCCATTGGGGGTAACAATCTGGGGCTTCGTTAGCGTTGTGCTCGGGGTTATCGCCATTGTGACGGGAATCCGATTAATAAAAGAATCGAGAAAGTTCGAATATGGCATCGCATTGGGAATTGTTGGAATTGCGCTTTCAGTGTATGTTACATATAAAATATGCTCGTTGCCTTGGTCTTAAACAAGAACAGCCGGTGCGACGGCGAAAAGCCATGAGTTTGTGAAGGCTTTGAGAAACGCGGAGAGCAAAAGCCCGTGCAGCTATGCTGAAAAGCGGAACAGTCAAAATAGAGCATGGCACGAACACTGGGAGCCAAGGAATATACATGACTGTAACTTCTACAGACGGTAAAATAATTACTCAGTATATGCACCTGTCAAGAACCATTGCATCTGACGGACAATATGTTGGCGCAGGAACGATAATTGCGGCAATGGGAAATACAGGAAACGTTTCCGGCAGCATTGGCCCTGACAAAGGTGCGCATTTACATTTCGGAGTAAAAATAAAAGAGGGCAAAGGCAATCATGAATTTGTGGACCCATTGCTTTTTTTAGGAACATGAGGTGAACCAAATGAAGAAACTTTTGATTTTTACGTTCGTGATTTTGATATTGTTTGGCTGCAGCAATGAAGCTGATAACGCTGATAACGCTGACAAGCTTACGGCAGCCGAGGAAACTATTGCAAGTTTGGAAGATCGGATTAGCAAAATGTCGGCAGAGCTTTTAGCAGCGGAAACCCGCGCAACGGAGGCTGAATTTGAGTTGTTCAGTACAATAAACGCCGGTTTCACCGATCCGGCAGTATTCAACCAAAATACAATTGTTCAGAACCCTCAAAAGAACCGTGTTACATTTGAGATTGATGAGCGGTTAGTCGGGAGGTATGTTTGTGGAGACGCCCCTGACGAATATGATCCAAAGTATGTTGAAGAGTATTTTGAAATCAGGCCAGATGCGACAGTGGAAATCGCCATCGCTACTTTTGAAGGAGCCGCAACATACTATTCAGACAATATTCAACTGACAGCGTTTTATTTTGATTCTGAATATGTAGACAGAGTCTACATAAATTTCAACCTTGTCAGCGGAAAATCGACCTTCCCGGCAAGTTGCGGGCTGTCAATTACCTTTTGTTGTAATTCCAAAAGCCTTGAATCTTTTGAGGCGACAACATATTTACCCAGATACCATATAACGTTTGTTAAGCAAAAAACATAGCGGAGTACGCAATGGATACACCTATTACATCGGTAAATAAATGTAGCTATTTATCCTGATCTGTGCTATACTATGAGTATGGATAAATTGGATTTGAGAAAGGTCACTGCAGAGCAGTTGTACTTTGTCCGCAAACAAGTTGTGCGGCTAAAGCAAAAAGGGGTGCCAGCCAAGGAGATTGAAGAGAACACAGGAGTCCTCGAAAATCAGGTTAGCAGGATATGGAGGGCTTACCAAAAAGGCGGCATGGCCAGCTTAAAGCCAAAAACACGTGGGCGGAAAGAGGGCGAACATCGGAAATTGAACGCCGGACAGGAAAAGCGGGTACGAAAAACAATCGTAGACAAGACGCCTGACCAGATGAAGTTCGCGTTCGCATTGTGGACGCTTGCCGCGATACGCCAGCTGGCCAAGCGGGAATACGGCATTGACCTGCCGGAGCGCAGCGTCCTGAACTATTTGAAGCGGTGGGGGTTCGCCTGCCAGCGCCCGACGGAAAAAGCGTACAGCCAAGACGACGTCGCAGTAAAGCGCTTCATGGAGGACGAATACCCCAAGATTGCAAAACGGGCAAAAACCGAGGGCGCCGAGATATGCTGGGGGGACGAAACCGGTGTGAACAACCAAGAATACTATGCAAGGGGGTATTCCCCGAAAGGGCAGGCGCCAGTCGCCCCGTCAATTTCAAAGCGCGAGAAGGTGAACATGATCTCCGCAGTCAACAACCAAGGCAAAACGCGGTTCATGGTTTACGATGACAACATGAACCAAGACAAGCTGATCCGGTTCATGCGCAGGCTGACGAAGGACGCCGGCAGGAAAGTGTTCCTGATTCTTGGCAACCTCGAGGTGCACCACGGCAAAAAGGTTCAGGAATGGCTCAAAAAGCACAGGGAAGAAATCGAAGTGTTCTTCCTGCCGCCGTACTCGCCGGAGCTCAATCCGGACGAATACTTGAACCACAACCTGAAGCGCAGCGTCCACAGCGGCACCCTTCCACGCACAAAAAAGGAAATACACCACAAAGTGGAAAGCTTCATGCGTAAGATGCAGCACAACAAAAGATCGATCGAAAACATATTCAAGCACAAAAAGTTGGGATATATCGCTTTGGCAGATTAGCTACATTAAATGGCAGAAGTAATAGCTATGCTGTAATACCTGCTCTTTTTACAAGCGAGTCTGGTTTTACAACCGCGTACAATTCAATGCCAGCAACAGTTGACATAGTAATCATAAATCAACACGGGAGTCTCACTTCTGTCACCTATGTGGACTTAAGCAAAATGGACATGACAAAAAGCATCGGTACTTTTATTTTACTATCGTGCAATGCGGGGCACCTATGGACTGGGTATGACAGTATTGCACTACAAACTGCAAATGCAAGCAATGGTAATATCGGCCAGCTTGTTTCTTCAGATGGAACACATTTCAGGGGCAGGGTTTGGAATCCTTTTAGAGGCGTAAAGGTTAAAGGCGATGATGAATGGAAAGGTTATATTAACGCTTCACTCACGAACATTGCGTCATCGCAGGGTTTTATAAGATACCAATGGAATGGTACATCTTATGATCAAACTTCAATAGGAAATTCATTCAGTTCAGTAAGAAGCTTGTTAAGCAAGGTAGGTGCGTGATGATGAGTATACCCAAAAACAATTTCCCTTTACCTCTAGTTCCCGACCTTTTTTCTAACCACGGGTGTGCATTTATGTTTGGCACAACCTAGAAACATCTTGAAAAACATGGTTTTTACCATCTTTCCGCTTGACTTTTGCCCGGGCCTCTGATACAATGTGGTTATAATACAAATAATTCTAACCACTAAAAAGGGGGGGGGGAAGGATGTACATCGCATACGACGTAAAAAACGGGGTCGAATACGCCAAGCTGTTCACGTCCAAAAGGGACGGCCACAGCACATTCAAGGACTACTGCAACTTGGGAAGGGTGCTGGACAAGGACCGCGGCATTTACCAGAACCGCGAGCGGAGCGTTTTCGCCTACGATTTGGAGTCAAACACGTACAAGGGGGCGCCTGCCGAGGTCAAGCCCTTTGAAAGGGGGAAGCGGAAGGCGCCCCTGATCCTTGACTTCGGCGACGCTTTTTTCCTTGACGCTTTCATCAGGAAAAACGGGCTTTTCGCTGCAATGGACGCAATTGGGCACAGCAACCCGGACACGCTGAAAGCCATGGTGTTTTTCTACGTCCTCTGCCCGCTGTCGAACCGGCACGCGCACGACTGGTGGGAAGGCAGCTACGCGAAGATACTCTATCCGAACGCCAGCCTGTCCAGCCAGCGGGTCAGCGATTTCCTCGCGGCGGCCGGCGACGAATACTCCCAGAGGGAGTTCTTCCGGGAATATTTCAACCTTCTGGAAAAATCGGGCAGCCGCACGGGGAACATACTTATTGACAGCACGGGCCTGCCCAACAGCATCCATTTCCCCTTGACCGCAATAAGCAACCACAACGGCGAGGTCAGCAGCGAAGTCAGGCTCATCTACGTCGTGCAGCAAAACACAGGGCTTCCAATATACTTCCGCTACTGCCCCGGCAACGCCGTTGACGCAACGACGCTGGTCAGGTGCCTTGCGGAGCTGAAGGAACAAGGGGTGAACACAAAGTTTGCCATCCTTGACGCCGGGCATTACATGGAAGAGAACATCAACGAGTTCTACGCCAGCAAGGTATCGTTCATAACTAGGCTGAAGGAGAACCTGAAGCTTTACAAAGAGCTTGTGGCCGAGCACCTGGGCGCACTGGAAAGCAGGGAAAACCTCGTCGAGTACAACGGCAGGCACGTTTACCTGAAAC
Organism: Clostridiales bacterium; assembly: GCA_009778415.1. Classification (GTDB taxonomy): domain Bacteria; phylum Bacillota; class Clostridia; order Peptostreptococcales; family Anaerovoracaceae; genus WRJK01. The sequence goes on from WRJV01000265.1 coordinate 5,436, forward strand.
GCGTCGCCTGCCAGCTGGGCGGGAACAGCGCCTATGCTTACGTGGGGCTCGACATAGACAGGAAATCCAGCGAGGCGCGCAAAACGTTCCAGCGGGCAAAAGGCAGCAAGCTGACAAACAGCGAGGTGTTCGACGCCATCCAGAAGCAGGGGCTGTTCATCTTGGTTTCCTCTAGGCGCATCGCGCTGGAAAAAGTGCTGCCGCTGTACTACACGCGGCAGCAGATTGAGCAAGTGTTCGACATTGGGAAGAACTGCGCGGACATGCTCCCGTTGCGCGTCCATACGGAGGAAACGTTCAGGGGGCACCTGCTGGTCACTTTCATCGCGACAGTCATACTGAAGAAATTGCAGGACACCTTGAAAAACACGCCCATTACGCCAATGTCCCTGTTTTTAAATTTGCGCAACCAGAAGTGCAAGGTGTACCAAGACAAAGTAATCACGCAGGAGGCGTTTAAAAAAGCCAATGACTGCTACAAATTGCTCGGCGTGAAATGCCCGGTTTCCATTCCGTACAAACAGGTTTGTGGTTAGAAAATCTATCGGGAACTAGAGTTTAGTAATTACAGTATGTGCTTTAGCTGTTGTTATTATGGCTATTTTATTTTATGTTTTTATACTTGGCAGAACTCAAATACTTTGTAGTAGCCGAGCTAAATTGACTGAGCTAACCAAAATGGATTTCACGGATGTTAAGATCACCGACATTCAATTCAGGAACTCTAAGGATGGCATTCTGGATAATTACACCCGAATAATTGTGTTCTTGAAAGAATCCGGCGAATGGGAAACCAAAGAATACTATACCAGCTGTGAAGGTTGGTTTGATACAAATCCAGAGCATATGCTACCGGCAGAAATAGCGGCATTGAAAGCAATCGGTATCGAATTAAATAACATCAAAAAACGCGGAGTGGTTTTTAATCAAATCAGAGTAGGGTATGCGATTGGTGAGTTTGGTATTTATTGGTATCAAATTGATGAATCTTATGACGGCAAAAGCAATGTTGTTTTGCTTGCAGGTATTCCACGTAAAATATCAATGAACGTGGATAAAATTCTCCAAGAAAAATAAGTCTCAACTAATATCGCAACATTTGCCGACAGGACTATCCTCTCGGCGGATGTTGCGTTTACCGTTTATAAGTAGGGTACATGGAAGATAGGGGGCTGAAAGTCGATTGACGAACAGACAGAGTTGAACTTGGGATATGGCATATCATTCAGGACAGCGCAAGAGGTTTACAAACATAATTTCGTCCAAAATTTAGCATGCATGAGAGTTTATGCAGAAATAGCAACTGGAGAACCGGTGGATGGCTAGAATGCATATTATTCCTGATGGAGGCTCAATCATGTGCGAGGCGCGACAAGCTTGAAGAACGAACTAACGAATGACATTCATAAAAAGGGTAGCGGATAGCCTGCAAAAAAAAGGCTTTGCTACAGATCCTCACTATGCCAAGACGATTAATCAAGTTATTGCATATTGGAATTTATCCTAAACGTGTGAGGTGAAGTATTTGAAATACTATATTGTTTTGCTTACTTTTATAATTTTCTTAGTGATTGGCTGTACAAATAATACGAAAGACATTTCACAATCATCAGGCAGCTCAGACAGTACGCTTGTAAACTACACCGAGAGAATGGCTTATCCGGAAGGATTACCTGAAGGAAAACCCATTTCGATTTGGGAGACAATAGAATTTTTACAAGACACGCTTAAACCTATTGAAATCCAAAGGTTTGATTGTGATACTATTGATTTCATCAATGGTAGGGCTTACTATATTGTCCGAGAATATGAAGATTATGATGACCGTCAAGTTACAATTGGTTGGTATGCCGTAGATGCCTTTACAGGAGAAACGTTCGATACTAATGTACTAACTGATTTGGTTAAAATTTCAGTTGACTCCGATGTTGATTAATTGTCTGCCGCAACCGGTGGGTTGCAAAGTGTGTCCTGAACTGCCGAGGACAAGGAAGGAGAGTCAAGGAAAACAGATGTGCGTTAGATGAGGTGGCACGCCTGACGGCTTCGGAATGCCCGGCAGCCGAAGTCGCCGGGTTTCCTGTCGTCTCATGCCGGAAGCCCATTAAGTGCAGATGGTTGGACGGGCAAGTTGCTGGAAGCGCAGGTCATTTGAAAGTTGAAAAATGAACAATATGCCGTGCAATCACCAAAAAGCGAACAGTGGCTAGCATTCATTGTTTATGCAAGCCTCTATCCGTTGAATTTGCTTGATTCAGGTTGTTGGTCATTTTGACCTATAACCTCGAAGCATTCCCTTGGAACAACCCTTTGGTGGCACTGTCGGCAGGGAAGCTATTGGCGGTCAGGCTTGTCGAGGGGAAAGAGGACATGGGAAGTGTATATGTCGGGTTGGATTCAAGAAGGAGGTGGGCAATGACAGAGATGCAAAACGCTGTGTTGAAATGGAAGGAGTACAATGGTGTCGGTTATGATTCCTTCATAAAATATATATGTGGGGACCCGCAGAAAATCATCGATTTCTACCACGACGAGCGTACAGCGGCTCTGGAAATACTGGGAAGGGGCTTGCATTCGGTTCAGGACATTGATGCGCATCTGCAGTACAACGACGGAGACCCAAACAGAGCAACCATTTTTGTTGGCGCAAGGGGGTCAGGAAAGACCGTTTTGCTTGCAAAAATAGCCGATGAAGCGTCGGCGAACGGATGGATAGGCGCAAATGTGAATGCTGCCCAAGGCATGCTCGATGAAGTGTTGGTTCAGATAAGAGACAACGCAAAGGAATTTCTTACCCATGAATCATTATCGCACAATATCAAAGCCACATGGCGCTCGGAAATGACCTCAATGGTAAAGGAAATAAACGAAAAAAACATTGGGGTTTTTGTAACTGTTGATGAACTGGATGTCAAAATAGACGAATTGCGAACATTAGTCACAACATTTCAGCATTTCGTCCGCGAACGAAGGGACGTAGCCCTTATAATGGCGGGCTTGCCACCAAAGGTGTCCAATCTCTTGCGTGACGATTCCATATCCTTTCTCAGAAGGGCTTTTCAGCACCACTTGGAAGCCATTGATGAAAGCGAAGTGCGTTTTTCAATGAAGAGGACCATAGAACGCGCAGGGCGGACGATTGAAAAAGATGCGTTAAGTTTAGCGGCGGAAAACGCAAAAGGATTTCCATTTATGATCCAATTGATCGGATATCACATGTGGCGGCAGCATCCGGAAAAGAAAAGCATCTCGCTTGACGATGCAGCAGAAGGAATCGTTCTTGCCCAAAGCGGCCTTTTGCTTGCCGATGTTTCGCGAATACATTCAAAGCAGGGTATGATAATGGTTTGCAAAGTTGTTGAAAAGCAGGGATAATTATAGTAATATGGTAGTATGATTTTATGGCGGCTGGATAAGGCTTTGCACATGCATGGCCAGGCTTGTTAAAAGGAGGGTGAAATTTGAATACGAAACAATTAACGAAAGACTTATACTGGGTAGGGTGCCTTGACCCAGGCCTACGGGTGTTCGACATTATCATGTTCACCGAATTCGGCACGACTTACAATTCATACGTGCTGAAAGGGTCTGAAAAGACTGCCCTGTTTGAAACGTCAAAGGCAAAGTGCTTTGATGAGTACATCGAGAAAATCACAGAAATCACCCCTGTAGAAAAGATTGACTTCATTGTTTTAGACCACACCGAGCCCGACCACGCAGGGTCGGTCGAAAAGCTGCTGGAACTGAACCCAAAAATCAAGCTTGTGGGCTCCGCAACGGCAATAAGCTTCATGAAGGAAATCTGCAACAGGGATTTCAACGCAGTGCCGGTCAAGGAAGGGGACGTAATTTCCCTGGGGGACAAAACCATGCGCTTCATAGCGGCGCCAAACCTACACTGGCCGGACAGCATATTCACTTACATCATAGAAGAAAAAGCCTTGGTGACGTGCGACTCCTTCGGCTCGCACTACTCCTGCGAAGGAGTGACGAACGACAGGATAGAAAGCCAAGACAACTACATGAAAGCGCTCAAATACTATTTCGACTGCATAATGGGGCCGTTCAAGCCCTACATGATCAAGGCCATCAACAAGATATGCGACCTGGACATCCAAATCATTTGCCCCGGCCACGGGCCCGTCTTGACTGAAGACCCGAAAAAAATAGTCGAAATATGCAGGGGCTGGGCAATGCCGAAAAACCCCAACACGAAAAAAACTGTGGTGGTCCCATACGTTTCGGCGTACGGATTCACCGAGACGCTGGCGAACAAGATAGCAGGCGGGATAAGGGAGGCGGGCGACATCGACGTGAAGCTGTACGACATGGTGACAGCAGACGCCGAGCTTGTATTGGAGGAATTGGCTTACGCCGACGGCATCTTGTTTGGCACCCCCACGATCGTCGGAGAGGCGCTTAAGCCGATATGGGATTTGACCACGTCCATGTTCGCCGGCGTTCATGGAGGGAAAATCGCCTCAGCGTTTGGCTCTTACGGGTGGAGCGGTGAGGGCGTGCCCCATATCATGAAAAGGCTTGGGCAGCTGCGGCTAAAGCTTTACGGAGAAGGGCTGAGAGTGAGGTTCAAGCCGAG
>WRJV01000266.1 GCA_009778415.1 Clostridiales bacterium
TGAACGCTTTTATCCCCATCTCGCCCGCGACTTTTACGACAGGCCCGCACACGTACCCGCCGGTCCCAATCACTATGTCCGGCCTAAACTCGTCTATTATTTTCTTCGCTTCCTTGAGCCCTTGCTGGAGGTTTAGCAGCGTTTTGACGTTTTTCAGCAGCTTCTTCCTGTCGAAGCCCGTAACCGTTATGAACCGTATCGGGTAGCCCGCCCTTGGCACCAGCTCCTTCTCCAGCCCCCTTTCGGTTCCAACGAACATGATTTCTGCATCCGGCTGCTTTTCCCTGATCTGCTCGGCGATAGCTATGGCAGGATAGATGTGCCCGCCTGTGCCGCCTCCCGTTAAAATGACTTTCATTGCTGCCACCTCGCCGAATGCCTTGAAATGTTCAGCAGTATGCCCATCGAGCCCATGAACAGCAGGAGGGCGTTGCCGCCGTAGCTTATGAACGGCAGCGTTATGCCAGTCGGCGGCATGGACGACGTCACAACCGCTATGTTGAGCAGCACTTGGACTGCTACCATTATCGTGATCCCAGACGCAAGCAGCGTCCCGAACATGTCCGGGGCGCCCAGCGCGATGTGCATCCCGCGCCATATCAGCAGCACGTATGCAGCGAACAGCAGTATGCACCCTATGAACCCGAGCTCCTCGCCGATTATCGCCAGAATAAAATCGTTTTGCGGCTCAGGCAAGTACAGGTTCTTCTGAAGCCCCTTGCCCAGGCCAAGCCCAAAAATCCCCCCCGAACCCAGTGCCAGCAGCGATTGGACCGCCTGATACCCAGAGTTGACAGGGTCGGCGAAAGGGTCCATGAAGCTCGTAAGGCGGCCAAACCAGTACCCTGACCTGTCTGACAAAACCAGCCCCGAAACGGCGACCGCGCCTGTGCCGGCGAGGCCTGCCAGGTAGAGGACGTTGAGGCCTGCAACGAACATGATCCCGATGATGATGCAGCTTACTGTTATCGCTGTCGAAAGGTTGGGCTGTTTTACTATCATGCCCGCGCACACCACGCACAGCCCTGTGAGCGGCAGTATCCCCCGGGTCAAGGAGCGTATCCTCGTAGGGTCGCTGCTCAGGTACCAGGACACGAAGATGATGACCGCGATTTTCGCTATCTCGCCCGGCATTATCGTGACCGGGAAGCCTTCTGCCCCAAGCCACCTTGTCGCATAGTTCCTCGTTACGCCCAGCGGAGTGAAAATAAGCGCCAGCAGCACTGCGCTGATGCCCATCACGTAAGGCGCGGTTCTTGCGTATACCTTGTAGTCCAGAAACGTCGTGGCAGTCATCAGGAAAAACCCCAAAACTGCCCAGACTATGTCCCTCTTCAAATAATAGTATGGGTCGCCTTTGTCGTTTATTGCGGTGTAGTAGCTTGAGCTGAACACCATGATTATGCCAAAGACTACAAGGCCCGCCGTCAGTATTATCAGGAAAAAATCCCCTGTTTTTATTCTTCGCCCAAATCTTTCCATTTAGCTTTCAAGCCCCCTGACGCACTTCTTGAAGTGCTCGCCTCTTTCTTCAAAATTGTTGTAAAGGTCCCAGCTTGCGCAGGCAGGCGACAGCAGCACCGTCCCTCCCGGCTCGGCCAGCCCGAAGGCGCAGTTTACGCATTCCTCCATGCTGCCCAATACTGTGGATTGGAAAAACCCTTTGCTGAAAGCCGCCTTTTTTATGCTTTCCGCAGTGTCCCCCATCAGGACCATGTGCTTGACTTTGCCCCCGAAGGCATCTATCAGCTTGCCAAAGTCGGTTTTTTTGTCGTACCCTCCTGCCAGAAGCACAATAGGCCCGTCCAGCGCCTCGATGGCTTTGATCGTGGCATCCGGGTTCGTCCCCTTCGAGTCGTTCACAAACTTTACCCCGCCAACTTCTCCGCAAAATTCCAGCCTGTGCGCCACTCCTGCGAAGGACCTCAGCACCTGGCCTATTATTTGCGCGGGTATGCCGGCGCAATAAGCGGCGGCAGCTGCCGCCATGGCGTTTTCCAAATTGTGCGGGCCGGGCATCAGGAGTTCGCCTACACCGCAGAACTCTTCATATACGCCGCCCTCGCCCCTGTACGCTATCCGGCCGTTTTTCACGAACACGCCGTATTCCAGTTCTGCGGCCCTGCTGAACGGCACTGCCTTTGCCCTGCACCCGGCAGCTAGGCCGAATGCCGTTTTGTCGTCGTAGTTTACTACAAAGTAGTCTCTTTCATCTTGGTTCGCGCATATCTTCGCTTTCGCTTCGATGTAATTCTCCATGTTTTTGTGCCTGTCCAGGTGGTCCGGGGTTATGTTGAGAATCACCGAGACATGCGGTTTGAATTCTCTCGTCGTCTCAAGCTGGAAGCTGCTCGCTTCGGTTATCATCCACGAGCCGCCGTCCGCATCTTCGGCTGCGCTTGTAGCCGGGGTGCCTATGTTCCCTACGACAAAGGCCTTCTTCCCGGCGTTCTTGAATATTTCCCCCATCAGCGCGGTCACCGTAGTCTTGCCGTTCGTGCCCGTTATAGCAATGAACCTGCCCTTGCTGAGCCTGTATGCCAGCTCGATCTCGCCGATGACCTCGCTCCCTGCGCGGGCTGCGTTCCTTACGAACTCCGCATCGGGCGGGACTCCGGGGCTTAAGATCAGCATGTCAAACCGGTCTTCGGGCGCAGGCGTTTTTCCGAAATAACAACCCACTCTGTTATTTTCAAGCATTTTCAGCAATTCCGGCTCGAAGCAGGAGGTAGACCTCGAGTCGTGCGCAAAAAGCCTGCACCCTTTGGGAAGTAGTGCGCCAAGTACGGCAACCCCTGATTTCCCAAGTCCGGCGACCAGTATTCTTTTGCCCTGGAAAACTGTCATCGTTTTCACCATTTTATCAACATCAGCCCTGCCACGCAAAACAGCGCTGTTGCAGCCCAAAACATCCTCACGACGTTTTTTTCGCTCATCCCGGAGAGCTCGAAGTGGTGGTGCAGCGGTGACATTTTGAACACCCGCCTGCCGGTCGTCTTGAAGCTCGCCACCTGGATGATCACGGAAAGCGCCTCGGCTACGTATACGAAGCCTGCTATCGGCAGCACCAGTTCCAGCCTCATCGCTATCACTGCCGCCGCAAGCCCCCCTCCCAGCGCCAGGGAACCGGTGTCGCCCATGAACACTTTTGCGGGGTTTCTGTTGAAGACCAGGAACCCGAGGCACGCCCCTGCCAGCGCTCCGCAAAACGTTCCGCCCACATAGATGCTGAACGCGCCCACGATGGCGAAAAACAGCGACGTTATAGAGGTTACCCCTGCCGCCAGCCCGTCGAGCCCGTCCGTCAGGTTCACGCTGTTCGCCATGGCAACGACGGTAAATGTTATGAACGGCACGTACCAAATGCCAAAATCCCAGTATTTGCCTATCATTGGCACGAGCACTGCCGTTCCCAAGCGTGAAAACCGCGACAGTGCGATAACCAGCCCTATCGCCGTCTGCAGCACGAGTTTCTGCCAAGCCCGCAGCCCCAAGTTGCGCTTCCTTGCAACCTTCAAATAATCGTCAAAAAAACCGAGCAGCCCGAACAGCACGAAAGCCGTCAAAATCACGACCAGCTCGCCGTTTATGCGTTCTGTGACAAGGCATGTCAGGACAACTGCGGCGATTATCGCGATGCCGCCCATCGTCGGCGTACCCGCTTTTGCAAGGTGTGCGCCTGGCCCGTCTTCCCTGATGTTCTGTCCTGTGTGCATTTTCCTCAGCACCGGGATGATGAACCATGTGAAGACTGTGCCGGCTGCCGTCCCTATTATTATTGGTAACCCTGCTTGCAAATAGTACATACCCTTGCCTGCTATTCCAAAATTTTTCTTACTACGCTTTCCATGGCCATCGCCCTTGACCCCTTGACCAAAACCACGTCGCCAGGCCTTACAAGGGTTTTTATCTCGGCTTCCAGCCCGTCGCGGCTGCTATAATGCAAGACAGCGCCGCTGCCCATCGTTTCGTTCGCCTTTTCCGCAGTGTGCTTTGAAAACTCGCCTGTCAGCACCAGCAGGTCCACGCCTTTTTGGCCGACGTATTCGCCGATCTGCTCATGGCAGCTGCAGGACATGTCGCCCAGCCCGAACATATCGCCCAGCACAGCGACTTTCCTCATGCCTTTCGTCGCAGCCAGCACGTCCAAAGCTGCCCGCATGGAATCCGGGCTTGCGTTGTATGTGTCGTCGATTACCTTTATGCCGTCTCTGCCCTTTATGCTCAGCCTCTTTTCGGTAAGCACTGCGTTTGCAAGGCCTCTTGCCGCTTCCTCCATGCTTATCCCAAGGTCCATCGCAGCCGCGATTGCGAGCGAAGCGTTGACCGCGTTGTGGCGTCCCGGAACGCCCAGTTTGAACCTGTGGCTCAGCTCCATGTGTTCCAGCGAAAATTCAATGCCGTCTTCGCCAAAATCCCTGATGTCCGTCAATATGAAACTGCTCTTGCCGCTGGAGCCGACCGTGGCAAGGCGGTAGCGCCCTGATACGTTCGATTTCGTCAAAAGGTCGTTTTCCTCGTTTACGACGAGCAGGTTGTCTTCGGTGAAAAAATCGGTGATCTCCATCTTGCCCTTGAGGATGTTCTCCCTGCTGCCAAAGGTTTCTATGTGGGAAATCCCGATGTTTGTTATGATTGCTATGTCCGGCTTCGCTATGCCGGCCAGCAGGTTTATCTCTCCCAGGCATTCAGTCCCCATCTCCAAGACTCCGACTTCGATGTCCTCGTCAAACGACAGAACCGTAAGCGGAAGCCCGATGTGGTTGTTCAAATTGCCCGTATTCCTTGCTGTTTTGTACTTTTCGCGACAGATGTAGTAGAGCAGGTCCTTTGTCGTAGTCTTTCCTGTGCTCCCGGTAATCCCGATTTTCTTGACGTTCAGCTCTGAGACGTACCATCTTGCCAAGTCCTGCAGCGCCTTCGTCGTGTCGGCTGCTTTGATGACATTGAGCCCTGCGCCAAGCGGAGCTGCACTTTCCTCTGAGACGACTATGCTCTTTGCGCCGTTTGACACCGCGTCAGCTATAAAATCATGCGCGTCGTGGTTCTCTCCAACCAATGCGAAAAAAACGTCGCCGCCGGAGATTTCCCTTGAATCTGTGGACACTCCATGTACAATATCGTTCCTGTCTCCGCAAATAAGCTCCCCCGATACCGCCTTTTCTATTTGCCAAATAGCAGTTCCCTTCATTTTCCCCTGTTCTCCCAATTACTCCTTGTAAATGTAAACAATTCCGCCTGTGTTCAGCTTCTCCCCCGCTTTCGGGTATTGGTCCAAAATGATGAAATCTTCCCCGCTGTCGTGAGCCGGCGACACGGTGTAGTCGAGAGACGCCCCCTCCAATATCCCGATCGCGTCGCTGAAACTCCTGCCCGCAATGCCCGGAACAGTAGTCATGCCCTTGTTCATTTGAGCCAGTTCCGTTTGCGTGTAATGAGGCTGCACGTTCAAGTACCTGAGCGTGTCCTCCAGTATTTGCTTGACCCCCGGTGCTGCGGTGACGCTGCCGAATTTTACGCCCTTGGGGTTGTCCACGACAAGCAGGACGGAAACCTTTGGGTCGTCCATGGGCGCCATCCCCAGAAACGATGAATCGGTCAGGGTTTCGATGTACCTTCCGTTCACTGCTTTGATCGCGGTTCCGGTTTTGCCGCCTATCCTGTAGCCGGGGATTTTTGCTGCGCCGCCCCCGCCCTCTGCAACCACGGATTCCATGATGAAGCAAATGTCTTCGGCTGTTTGCTCCGAAACGACCTGCCTCACTACCTTAGTCCCGAATTCTTCGACCACGTTGCCTTTTGAGTCGGTCAGGGCTTTTACCAGCCTCGGCTGCATGAGCTTCCCTTCGTTTCCGAAGCACGACACCGCAGTCAGCAGCTGCAAGGGCGTAATAGATATGCCCTGCCCATATGACATCGTTGCCAGCCCAACAGGGCCAGCTGCTGCCTTGTCCTGCAACTGCGGGAACGCCTCTCCGGGGAAATCAAGGCCGGTCCTTTCTGACATGCCGAACAGGTCAAGGTACTGGTAAAACCTGTTTTCCCCAAGCCTCTGGGCAAGCTGCATGAACACCGGGTTGCACGAATTGCCCACTGCCTCGACCAGCGTCTGTGCGCCATGCGGGTTGGGGTTGCGCCAGCACCTCAAAATTGTGCCGGCCACGTTGTACGTCCCGGTACACACAAACCTGTCGTTTAGGTAAGTAACGCTTTCCTCGAGCGCCATCGCAGTGGTTATCAGCTTGAATGTCGAACCAGGGTCGTAAACGTTGCTGATGACGGGGTTGCGCCACATGGCGTTCCAATAAGCCGTCTTTTCGTCGGCAGGCAGCTCCTCCACATAGGCGGCTGCCTCCGGGTCGAGCGGAACCCTCGGGTTGTTTGGGTCGAAATCTGGCAATTTCGCCATCGCAAGTATGTCGCCGGTTTTCGGGTCCATCACGAGGCACAGCGCACTGTCTGCCTCTGTTTTTTCCATAACCGTTTCAAGGGCTTTTTCCACGTAGTGCTGTATCACTTCATCCACCGTCAGCACGACGTTCAGCCCGTCTTCGGCTTTGTAGTACCTCTCTATGCCGTATGAAAGGCTGTTTCCGGCAGTGTCTGCGTTCTTTATCCACCTGCCCGGGACGCCGCTCAAATACCTGTCGTATTGGAGCTCGATCCCGAAAAGCCCGTTGTTGTCGTCAGTTACGCTACCCAGCAGGTGCGCCGCAAACACCCCCAGCGGGTAGTACCTTTTCACGTCGTCGGATATCTCTATCCCCTTGAGGCGCTTTGCCCTTATCATGTCCGCTTTGTCTTTGTCAACCTGCTTTGCGACTTTGACCAGCGTTTTCTCTTGCGTGATCAGCTCCTTGACTCTTTCCTGGTCCAAACCGAGTATCAGCGCCAGGTCTGCGGCTGTGTTGCTGACCTGCACTTCGGAGAGCGCCGGATTGTCGGCCCTTACGGACTTTATTTCCCCGGGCCTTGCCCAAACGGCAAAAGTGGCGGCGCTTATCGCCAGAACTTCCCCGTTCCGGTCGTATATCATCCCTCTTTTCGGCGCAATCGGAACATCCCTCGTCTGCTGTTGGGCTGCGCGTTTCGAATACTCCTCCCCGTTGACTATCTGAACCCAGCCTACACGGAACGTCAGCGCGGTGCACAGCAGGCAAATGAGCATGAAAGTGAATATTAGCCTCCTCTTTGTCCTGCTTGACGTTTTTGCCATGGCTTCCCCCTTAATCGTATGCCTGCTCCTTAAGCAGCGCCGCGAAATCGCCCTGCGGCTTCTCGCTGGCGCTCAGGAACACGAACTGCTCGGGCGACGGGTAGATCATCCCGAGTTCCTCTTCTGCCTTTGCCTCTATCGTTCTCAGGTTAGTGGCGTTTTTGATGTCGACGTTCAAATTCTGTATCTCGCACATCAGCTCGGCGTTCCCCTTGTTGATGGAGTTTATTTCATATTTCACGCCGGCTGTGTAGGCTGTTATGACTATCAAGCAGATGCACAGCAGCCCGGCAAAGAGCACCATGGTTATTGCCTTGATTTTCTCGTTCGTGGTTATGACAGTGCCCGAAGCCTGCTTGACGGGCCTCGCCTCTTGCGGCTTCATGTCAATGCCGTATCTCTTGTAGCTGTTCTGGTATTCGTACCATCGTTCCGCTGTCATCATTTCCCTACATGCCTCTTTTCTGCGACCCTGAGTTTTGCGCTCCTCGCCCTGGGGTTTTGCGCCAATTCCTCATCCCTTGGAATTATAGGTTTCTTGGTGATTTTTTTTATGTCCGCTGTTTTGCCGCACACGCATGCCGGCAAGCTTTTCGGGCAGGTGCATGGGTCGGCCCTCGTGTTGAAAACGTCCTTTACGATCCTGTCCTCCAGCGAATGGAAGCTGATGACGCACAAGCGCCCGCCGCCCGCCAGCGCGTCACAGAACGCCGGCAGGGCCTGTTCGAGTTTTCCAAGCTCATCGTTCACTTCAATCCTTATCGCTTGGAACGTCCTTTTCGCCGGGTGCGGCCCCTCACGCCTCGCACTGGCCGGTATCGCGGCTTTTATTATCGACACCAGCTCCTGCGTGTTTTCAATGGGCTTTTCCTTTCTGGCGTTTGCGATAAAAAGCCCAATCCTTGCAGCCCATCTCTCCTCGCCGTATCTGCGGACAACACTTGCAAGCTCTTTTTCGGTGTAAGTGTTCACCACGTCGTATGCGCAAAATTTGCTGCCCGCGTCCATCCTCATGTCCAGCGGAGCGTCGCCCATGTACGAAAAACCCCTGTGCGGGCTGTCTAGCTGATACGACGACACGCCCAGGTCCAAAACCGCTCCGTCGACTCTCTCGATCCCCAGTTCTGCCAGTATTTCGGCTATCTCCGCGTAATTGCGCCTCGCGTAAACCTTCTTGCAGGGGTATTTCTCAAGCCGCTTTTTCGATGCGAGCAAGGCGTCCATGTCTTGGTCTATCCCTATCAGCGTCCCGCTTTCGCTGAGCTTTTCGCAAATGCCTGCGGCGTGGCCGCCACCGCCCAGCGTGCCGTCTACATAAATCCCGTTTTCTTTGACGTTTAAGTGCCTTATGCATTGATCGAGGAGCACCGGCTCGTGCGCAAATTCCATCGCATTGCCCTTCAGACGCCGTATTCCATCATTTTCTTCGCTATATCGCCCGGGTCTGGCTGTGAGCCGCTCTCCGCTTTGTCCCACTCGGCCTTGCTCCAAACCTCTATCTTGTCGAAAACGCCTACCGTTACGAGTTCCCTCTCTATGCCTGCGTATTCCCGCAGCCTCTGCGGTATGACCACGCGCCCCTGCTTGTCGATTTCGCATGTCTCGGAGATTTTGCCCAGATCCCTCTTGTTTTTCCTGCTGAGGCCGTCGTAATCAGGGAGCGATGTGAGTTTTTTTGTAAATTCCTCCCATTCGGGCACCGGATAGATGTACATGCAGGTGTCGATCCCCTTCGTCATAACGCAGAAGGATCCAAGGGCCGCCCTGTATTTGGACGGTATGATCATCCTGTTCTTTGCGTCTATTGAGTTTTGGTACTCCCCCATGAACATGGTGCAATCCCCCAAGGTAAACTTAATAAGCCCACTATACACCACTTCACACCATTTTTCAATTAAATTAGCATAAAAACTGCAATACATGCGCCACTTTTCGCAGCTTTTTCCCTGCCAAGCCTTTGAATCCGCAAGCATTCACAATATCTAGTGCAATTTGCGTCTGAACCCGTCTATATTTAGCTGTTGCGTATCGACCGAAATATGCTATGATTTTAATGATGGAGGCAAATCCCATAGATAAAAACCGAGGCTGTTGAAATACTTCGAATATTTCAACAGCCTCTTAAATTGCGATGTTTTCTGGATTGTTTTTCAGCCCTTGAGGTAGTCCTTCAGAATGTCCTTTCTGGAATAGTCCTTGCCGAAAACCAGGTATTCACGTTCGGCGAGGGACACTTGCCCGTTGGATGTCTTGCCCAGCAGCGCAAGGATGCAGCCCAGAGCCACCCACAGCAGCACGAACAGCCATTCGTAGGGCCATACGAGGGAGCTGGGCCCAAAGGGCAGGTACAGCACGATGAAAAACAGCGCCGCAGCTATTGCAAGCACCCCCATCAGCATGGGTTTTTTGTTGCTGTAGGGCCTGTTGAGGTTTGGTTCCTTCCTGCGGATGTAAATAAAGGAAAGGGCAACCATGAAATACGCCACCACAGTTCCGAAAGACGCCGTGTCCACGAACCAGACCAGCGCGTTCCTCCCCATCAGCGGGGTGATCATGCATATGATCCCGACAAGTACGATAGCGGCCGTCGGAGTCTGGTATTTTGGATGCACCTTGCCAAACACCGCAGGGAGCATCTTGGCTCGCCCCATCGAGAAAATAACCCTCGAAGCGCCGATGAAAAAGCCGTTCCAACTGGTCACAATGCCGCATATGCCTCCGATCAGCAGCAGCTGGCCCCATATTTTTGAGCCAAACGCGAAAGCAACGATTTCTGCCATCGGAACGCTGGCCGTAAAGCCGCTCCTGATATCAGGCGGTGCCGCCAGCGAAGCGCCGATGATCATCAGCACGTACCATACCACTCCCATCAGGATGGACACGTATACGACGCCGGCGATCTGTTTTGGCGGTATCTTCATTTCCTCGGCGGTCTGCGGTATGACGTCAAACCCCACAAACATGCCCGGTGCCATCATCATGACAGCAAACATGCCGGCCATCGGCCCGGCACCGCCGGC
>WRJV01000267.1 GCA_009778415.1 Clostridiales bacterium
GACTTCCTTGAAGTCGAAAATGCGCACCATAGGGGTATTTTCAATGTGGAAGGCGTCTTTGAACGGTTGCAGTCGTTTTTAGCTGAAATTAAGCAGACAGGCGGGCTGCATTGATACGGCGGAACTGACCCCCGAACCGGTTTTTGAAATCGAGGCAGATGTCCATTGGTACGACTTAGGCGGCAAATACAAAAATTATTGGATTCAAAATGTTGCCGGAACAGACTATTATATCTTGTCCATGTCGGAAGACGACGAGCTCAATGACTGTAAATCAGGGATCGTCAACGGCAGGGGCGAAGTGGTGGTCAAGCCAGACGTTTTTGAAGTGAAAAACCCTTCGTCCTACGAATTTGAAGTGAAAACGGAAAAAAACGGTGAGCCGTTACCCTAAAAGCATGCTGACGATAGCTTTGACTACCTCATCAAGCTTAGCCTCGCTCAGGTTCCCGAGTTTGTACAATATGATTTTCTCGTCTGCGGTAAACAGCTTGTTTGGCCTCGCATTGCTGATGTCCTTTAGCGAGCCGTTTTCAACATCCGCAATGTTTATTTCAATGCTCTTGTCATCACAAACATTCTTGCTGGTTATTTGGCAAAGAACGATATCATCTCCAGCATCGCTGATCAGAACAACAGCAGGGCGCCTTTTGGATGAGCTCAGGTCGGAAAACGGAAACGGAAATACAACAATGTCACCTCTTACAAATCTGCCCATGCGGTATCCTCTTCCGGCAACAGCCAGTCTTTTGCAAGAGCTGCTTCGCTTGCCATAGCTACGTCACAAGAATCAGGATGCGCTTTACTCGCAGTGGAATGAAATTGATCTGGATCTACACGCAGGCTAAAAGGAATGCCTCCAAAACGAACCACCTGTTTGTAAAACACGTTTGTGGCGGCAGACATAGTGAGCCCCAGAGCAGCAAAAATACCTTCCGCTTCACGCTTTAGTTTGTCATCGACGCGAATGTTTACGTTTGCCATTAAAACCACTCCCTCTTTTCTGATAGCTTTCATTAATTTATTGTATATTTTTATGATGCAATTGTCAATACATATCTTTACAGGGTACCAGTGCCCGTGGTATACTGTTCTCGGAAGCAGCCGGCGATGGAACGGCAAATGGTTTTGTTTACGGAGGTGTAAAATGCAGTTTATAGTAACAGCTTATGATGGGAAGGACAGTGAAGCCGGCGCCCGCAGGAGCAGTGTGCGGGAGCAGCATCTTGCTGGTGCGAAAAAGCTTGTTAAAGAGCGCAAGTGGCTTTTTGCAGCGGCGCTGCTTGACGATGAAGGCAAGATGATGGGGTCTGTTATGATCGTCGACTTTCCTTCAAAGGACGCCCTTTTAAGCGAATGGCTCGACAACGATCCGTATGTTGCGGGAAACGTATGGGAAGAAATCGATATTAGGCCGTGCAAGGTGCCGGATTTCATATTGGATGCCAGTTTGCTGTAAGGCCAAAGGAGGGAACTGTGAAAACAAGCAAACATGCCGTGTACTGGGCAATATTGAGCTGCATGGTTTTTTTGTGCGGCTGCGCTGCCGAAAGCGGGCAAGCCGGTCAAACCAGTCAAGCCAACCAGATCAACGCGCCGGTCGACGTCAGGTACATAGTCGAAAACCCGCTTGTATTCTCGGAAGTGGTTGAAAACGACCAGATTGAGGGCATAGCTTTCATCGGCAAGCACTTTCAAATCGATGGACTTTTGGACAAAGCGGTGGAAAGCAAGGTCAACGAGCACCTGAAGGGCATGTACGCCAAGTATCATCCAGGGGAGATACCTGACGTAGCGCAGGAGAAAAACGCCGGCTTGGAATGCGCTAAGCAGACTGTTGCACTTGAATGCTGCGGTAACTACAACAACATCCTTTCAGTCAGAGCAATATACAGATGGATGTTCGGCGGACTGTCAAGCAGCCCACCTCTTGAGTATGCGGGCAATTACGAAATAACTGAGACATACAACGTCGACCTAGGCACTGGCGAGGAGTTCGGCCTTGGCGAAGTGTTTGCAGACAACGTGGACTACCGCAGCCTGATCGCGGGCAGCGCAGAAGACTATCTTTTGCGCTTTGATGTCATGGTGCATAAAGACATACTTGACGAGAGCCTTGCGAAATATCTGAAAGAGCCGCAGTTTTTGTTGAGGGGGCAGGCGCTTCAAACCGTAGGGTTGCGTTACCTTGACCCTTCGCCAACAGACAGGCCTGATATAGAAGTCTGCGTCGATTTGAATCTCGACGGGGATTTTGCAGTCGCGAAGCGGTTCTACGACCCGAGCGTGAATATCTATGCAGGCGGCATCGAGGGGGAACGGTCGCTGATAACGTATATCGGCGAAATTAAGTGGCTTGATAATAACTATACCGACGAAGGCATCAACGTGTCCTTGCGCGCAAAGTACCAGGAAGATTTTCCGGAATACGCGCTGCGGGCGGTCTTCGCGGAGGAAAGCGAGGACGGCGATCTGATCAATCGGATGAAAGAGGTGTTAAAAAGCCTTTCGGCGCAGGAGACGGACACGGTTTACAACAAGTTTGTAGACACCAGCAGGGTTCAGGATTTCATAAATATTCGGATTTACGAAGACGCCTCAGTCTATTCGCTTTCAACGGACGTACAGCGCTTTTACAGTTCACGCCAAACCCTTTGGTGCTATCGCCTTGGGAGCGAAGAGCCCGTGCAGATTGCGGACATATTCCATGAAAGCGCAGATATAGACGGAATCCTTGAAGCTGTTGTGGCAAACAAACTTGAAGCGGACCAGCAGCTGCGTGAGGAAAGCGGGCTTTCGAGGAGCATCGACGTTGCTGCCCATGCGGAGGGCGCGGCTGGCAAGATTGTCGGGTTTTGCGTCAACTATAATGCGATTTTCGCCGAGTATTTGGGGGACCCTGCACTGCCGTCTTATGTGATTGAATTAAAATATGCCGACCTGGGCTATGAGAACCTGAACATATTTGACTGGTATTTTATAACAGAAGAAGCGCAAAACGAATAAGGAAGTAATCATGAGAAAGATCTTTGTAATTCCAATTTTAATGATGGTTCTGCTTGCGTCAGGCTGTGCTACTACAGCTGAGGCTCCCGATGATAAAATCAACATATTTGAAATATTCGATGAAGTCGATGAAACAGAAGATTATTTCATAATCAACGGCAAAGGGGCCTATTACAATACACAGAGCGATGACATAGCATTAGCAGCACCGTGGCAGAGGTCATTGGCACATTTGCTTATGTCGAATTATCCGAGCCTTGTTAGCGAAGAAGCGAAAAATAAAACACAGGAATTGGTTGAGGCTGTATATACAGATAAAAGGAAAATATTTGAAATGTCTCAAAATGATATTCCTCTGGACGTGACGGTAAGCATACCGAAAGACATAGATGGCTATTACAATATTGTATTCTACGCGCCTTGGGACTATGCGTTTTATGATTTGGACAATGACGGGATACCTGAATTGTTTATATCCGGCGCAGTCATCAATGGCGAGATTAGCTATTCGCATGCTATCTATAAATTCAACGGGAATTCATACTTGAGGATCGGTTCTTCAGACGGTGACCTTTATATTGACCCGCAAAGCAGAATCGTTTGCATCGGCGCCTACTCTGTGCAATTGTTTGATTTGTCCGGCGATACGATAGTACACAGTGAGTACGTTGACTTAATGGGAAGCAAGGCATATGAGGGGGTCCCGTACAGCGAAATAGGCTTTTATTCGGACTTAATGAATCGCGGAGATGAGGAGAATGCTGACTTTATGGATTATCTCAAACTCAAGCCGTTTCCCGAATTTGACTGTTCAGACATATTAGCGGCAATTAAGCATGCCGGTTCTAAAGAGCCTGTGTTTTACGCTTCGGGCGTTATACCAATAGATGTTTTGGACAGCAGCATTTTCGATAAATCCGTGGCTGAAAAAGTGATGGGCGCAGACAATTTATACTGGTACGCTAGGCCGCAATACGACTTTGAAGACATGCAGGCCATAGGGTGGTCTGGAATGTGGGCGGTGAAAAAAGACGGCAAATATGGCGTGATTGACGCATTGGGCAACACCGTGCTTCCGTTTGAATATGAATTCAGGCACAACTGCTTTGACAGCTGCCTTGGGACTGATTTCAATGCGATAAATGATGATACCAGTGTCATTTTTGTCTCAAACAACGGAGTTATAGTGAAAAACTCAGATTGGTGGGGGCATGGCGGCGGGCAGGCGCTTTGGGACACAAAAAGCGGGCGAAGCCTTTACTCCGACGAAAGTTACTGTAATTATTACACATTTGAAATGGAAACGATTGTCAGCTCTGTTGAAGTGACAGACTGGTACGACCATGACCTTGAAGACTGCGGGACTGAGAATCATGAAGGCTGCAGGCTTTCATATGAATATCCGGAAAGCCCTAAGTACGGCATAAGCATAGACGACGAGCTTACTGCTCCGCTTATATACGATTACATAAAGGACAATTACAACTTCGCGTTTTATTATGATTATGAATATGTGGAAGTTGACGGCGTCAGGCAAGGGTGGCTTAAACGTGAATTGCATGAGCACACTGACAATCCCCCGCAAGACTTGTTTGCCGCGAAAACGGACGGCAAGGCAGGGTTCATCAATATGTACGGCGAAGCAATCATACCATTCATATTTGAAGAAACTGACACATTCAATAATGGCGTAGCGGCAGTGAAGCTCGGCGGAAAGTGGGGATTTGTAATCCGCGACAGCGATTGAAAACATATTTGGATTTCAATATGCAGGCCAAAACAGGTCGTCAAGGGTGATTTCTGCCTGGATTTCATTTCTGTATGCGCTTTGAGCAAGGCCGCTGGCGGTGATCATCGTCATATGTATCGACTTTTTCGTTCCGGTTTCCCGCAGAAAGACGTCCTTTTTGCGTTCGAGGTCCGCAGCGTCTTTTGCCGTCAAGGTGTACGGCTTGTTGTAGTATTTGCACTCGCAGAGGTTGACCGTGTCGTCCCGGCGGTCGATCACCATGTCGATTTGCGCACAGCCCTTCTGCTGCAAGCTGCGGAATGCGTACACGCTTGCGATGACGCCGGATATGCCAAGCCTCTGCTTGATCTGCCCGGCGTGCGCCATGCAAAGCCTTTCAAACGCATAGCCGCACCAAGCGCTGTGAGCCGGGTCTGCAAGGTAGTTGGTCCAGAAATGAGGGTCTGCGTTTCTGTTGTTTTTCAGGTACTTGAAATAAAACAAGGAATAAAAGTCGGTCAGCTTGAAGTAGTCGCCGTTCCTCCTTTTGCGGATGTCGAAACTCCGGCCGATCAAACAGCAGGATTCCAGCTCGGCCAACACTTTTGTAAGCCCGCCCCCGTCCGACACCCCGCTTGCGGCAGACAGCTCCTGCCGCGTCATGCCGGCACCGCTTTTTGCCAGCGCCTCGACTACACGGATATGGTTGTCCGCATGGCGGAAAAGCGAATGGTACAGCCGGGCGAATTCATTTCCGAGCTTTGCGTTTTTTTCAAACAGCAGAAGGTCTATGTTCTGGTTCAGCGCAAGCATCTTGTCCATGGCGTCCATATAGTAGGGGATGCCCCCGAGTATCATGTACGCTTCGGCAACCTGCCTTCGATTGAAAACTATGCCCCTGCTTTTGAAGAACGCTTCGCAGTCGCAAAGCTGGTACGGCTCAACCACGATCGCCTCCGTCACCCTGTTGTGAAGGCCGCCGTAATTTTCGATCAGGTTGTTTATCATCCACGAAGCGGCTGACCCGCAGACGATCAGCAAGATGTCCGGGCGCCGTGAGGCGAACGAGTTCCAGAAATGCTCAAGCGCGGGAAGAAAGCCGGATTTATGCGTGTCGAGCCAAGGCATTTCGTCGATGAAAAGAGCCTTTTTCCCGAGCGTATTGTCTTGGGAAATCTGCGCTTCAAGCAAACCAAACGCCTCGTGCCAGTCTTTCGGCATCGGGATTTCACCTTGATAGTGTTTCTTTAGCGACCGGTGGAATTCGCGCAGCTGCTCTTTCATGCTTCCGTCCGAAATGCCTGTCACGGAAAAGGAAAACTTGTTGCTAAAATGTTCAGCGACGAGATATGTCTTGCCGACTCTGCGGCGCCCGTACACGGCAACAAACTCTGGTTTGCCCGACTGTTCGCAGCGAGCCAATATGCGCCGCTCACGCTCCCTCCCGATTATTTCCATGAAACCACCTCCCCGAAAATTATTTCTCGCTGTAAAATGTTGTTTTTATCAAATTCCAGCGAGGGATAAATACATTATACTGCATGTTTCTATTGAAATCAACACTATTATATCGAGAATACATAATTATTACTCGCTGTGAAACTTATATTTCTATCAATTACAGCGAGCAATAAATGCGAAATCCATGAAAATCCACTTTTCCACTTAAAAAAAAATGAAAAAACCCTTGACAAGTTCAAACTACATATGTAAAATAAGAACGTGGAGCCACAAATGTAGATTTAACACGGAGAATAAGCTATGCCTAGAAAAACAAGCGAAATAAGCGAAGCCGAACTGGAAATCGCAAAAGCCCTGTGGGCAAACGGCAAACCAATGAACGCACAGGAAGTGTGCGGCGTTCTGGCCGACAAAGGGTGGACTTACTCGACCGTCTCCACCTTGTTTGGCAGGATGGTCGAGAAAGGCGCGGTTACATACGAAAAAAGGGGGCGTTTCTTTTACTATTCGCCCACCGTCAGCGAGGACGTGTACAAGCAGATGCAGACCAAGAGTTTTGTGTCGAAGCTGTATGGCGGTTCTGTGAAAAATTTGGCGGTTTCCTTGTTCAAGACAGGGGATTTGTCTGCTAGCGACATTGAGGAAATCAAAACAATGTTTGATCTTTAAGGGGGAGAATCATGCTTTCACTAATTTTTACGTCAATACTTGTAACATCGGCAATCGGGGGAATCCTCACGGTGCTGCTGCTTGCGCTTAAGCCCGTGACAAAGCGGTGCTTCGGCTCGACTTGGCAGTACTACGCATGGGGGATTGTGCTTGTCGTCATGATGCTGCCTGTCACCATTCATTTGCCGCAGTCTGATGCTGCCCCAGGGCTTGGCGCACCGGTTGATGCTTTGCAGCCTGCTTTGGAAGCGGCGGCAGGGGTCGGCGAGGCAGGCTTGCAGCAGATGCTGGCGCCGGAAGTTGCTGACGAAGGCTTACTGCCCGGCGGGCAAGCGCTAAACGTTCTGAGAAGCGTACCGCCCCAGGCGTACGGCATGGCCTGCTACGCTTGGCTATTGGGGCTGATGCTGATATTCGGGATTAACGCTGTGCGGTACTTGGCGTTTTGCAGAGCCGTCCACAGAAATTCCGTCATTTTTCCCTGCCCCGGCATAACCGCAGACAGGATCGCTGTGCGCAAAACAAACATGGTGGGTGCCCCGCTTTTAGTTGGGGTGCTTAGGCCCATGCTGCTGCTCCCCGATGTGGAAATACCTGCGGAAAACCTGAACTTCATACTGCTGCACGAAATTGCCCACTACAGGCGGCACGACCTTTTGTACAAGTGGTTTGCAATGCTTGTGAGGGCTGTTCACTGGTTTAACCCGTTCGTTTACATTGCCTCAAGGCAGATCGACGATGAGTGCGAAGCCTCCTGCGACCTGTCTGTTGCAGCGAGGATGAGCGAGAAGGAGCAGACCGGCTATATGAATACAATTTTGGCGCTTTTATCCGCAAGCACTGCAAAAAAGCAATTGATGACCACAGCGATGGCGAACGACAAAAAACAGGTTGAAAAGAGGTTTACGATGATTAGAAATGCAACAAAAAAAGGCAAAATTACGGTGCTTGTGTCAGCGGTTGCCGCATGCATAATATTGACAGGTTCTGTTTTCGCAAGCGGGATTTTAAGCGACAAGGCTCAGGCGCGGGAATTGGGCCAGCCTGACGGGGACCGGGCGAACACGACTAACGTGCTGTTTGTGGGTGTTGACGGCAACAACGCCGCTGACGCCATAGTGCTGCTCTCCCTCAACAAAACGGACAGCAGCCTGTCTGTGCTGTCGATCCCGAGGGACACCCTCGTATTGGCAGACGGCAATAACGTCAAGATGTCTTCGCTTGCGGCCGGCGCAGGCGACCAAGGGATGCTCGACGCAGTCCGCAACAACTTCGGAATACCAGTAGATTATTACGCGGTGGTGAACTATGAAGGGTTCAGAAACATTGTGGACATCCTAGGCGGCGTGGAGTTTTACGTCCCCATGGACATGGCGTATGCCGACCCGCTGCAAGGGCTGCACATATCCTTGAAAGAGGGGCTGCAGGTATTGGACGGCGCCAGTGCGGAGCAGCTGATCCGCTTTCGCACGGGCTACCCAGAGGCGGACCTTGACAGGGTGAGGATGCTGCAGAGCTTTATGGCAGAGCTTGTCGATCAAAAATTAAATGCCAAGCAATTGGCGGAAATACCGGGGCTGTACAAAGAGTTTACAAAAAACGTTGCAACCGATTACCCCATAGGCAGGCTATATGCGGACGTTGAGTTCTTGAGTAAAATAAAGAGCGAGGACGTAGAAATCTTTACGTTGCCTGTCGAGCTGGGATCTCCCCCGACTTTTCTGGTCGTAAATGATTCAGAGTTGAAACAGCTAATTGAGCAGCATTTTGCGCACGAATAGAGTGGGCAGGGGTATCCCGACGCAGACATCGCCCGCGATAGTATCAAGAAATAGTTTGACTTTGGTTCCTTTATGTAGTATCGTTATATAGAGAGGCGCTGCCGGCAAACGGTCAGCCCATGATAAGGTTAAGAAATAACCGCCTCGGGCTAATGAGGGCGGTTGTTTCTTTTTTGCATGCTTATTATAAAGCTTATGAATTTGATCACCAAGTCAAGAAAGCCAATCACTACCAAGCAAAAGGTGAGGACCTCCATGTATGTAAACATATGCATACCCCCTTTCCGAGGGCAAGAAACCCCCATTTAAGGGACCAACCGCCAGCCGTTTCGGCAACGCCATATCTATATTATAACATATATGCCATATAATAACAAACAATATTTTCCATGTTAGTTATCCTGATTTGCAATTTTTTCCGAAAGTCACTAAATGTATTTTCAACATGATTCAAAAATGATACAATTAGCTGTGTTGGAGGTGGTTGTATGGCAGGCAAAACAAATCTTTCAAGAATAATTACTTGCTGTTTCGCTGTCGTGTGCCTTGTGGGCATCCCTGCAGGCGGCATGAGTGCAGCGGCTCTTGCGCCGGAGCCGGTCAACGGTGTTGGCGTAGACATTCAATGGCTCGATTTCGGCAGCGAATACAAGAACTATTGGATTCAGGAGCTTAGCGATACGGGCTATTATTTGATATCGATGGGGGCAGACGACGAGGGCAATGTTTCGACGACGGGGGTAGTAAACGGCAAAATGGAAGTCGTGGTGGAGCCTGACGTTTTCGACGTAAGCGGCTCTTCTGGAGATGCCTACCAAATGGTAGTCCTGAGAAAAGGGGACACATGCTATTTTATTAGCGCGGATGGCCTTGGAAAAGCGGGCGTAGCAAAAGTTGACGTCTCTGCGTACAGCGAATTGCGCTATTTTCACAACGGATACGCCAATGTGACGCTGAAATCGAATTCTATGAACGGCGTTATCGACAGCGCCGGCAACCTAGTTTTCACAAACGGCGACTATAAAGGGTTTTACCACATAGGCGAGGGTGTTTTCGCTGCAACCGCAGACGCTGATTGGGGCTTTGAAACGGCAGGGCACCTTGTGGATTCATCAGGCAGGCTTCTGTGCGCAACCTATTACGAATCAATTTCAAATGTGAGCGAGGGCATGATAAGGGTTTCGAAAAACGGCAAATATGGATTTGTGGATCTGTCTGGCAGCGATGTCGTCCCCATGACGTATGACAAGGCGTATCCCTACCAAGACGGGGTTGCCGCAGTCCAGGCAAACGGAAAATGGGGGCTGATAGGCAAAACCGGGGATGAAGTGGCTGCGTTTGCTTATGATCAAATCAATCATCTGGACGACGGGCTGTACTGTGTTGCCGCTTCTGACAAATACGGAGTGGTCAACACTGCAGGGGAAACCATCCTTCCCATCGAATACGACAACGTCTATTCCTCGTACTACATCAACAGAGGAAAAGGGTTTGCGGCATCCAAAGCCAGCGAAACATTTTTGATGGACATAGCCGGCGAGGTTGTCTTTTCCGGGGAGTATTCAGAGATGTACTTCAATTCCAACGGGACTGTCAATGTGGTGAAAACTGTAGGCGGCAGGCAAACCCAAGCTGTCTTCGACAGCACCGGAAACAACCTGACAGGGTTCAAGGAGTTTTCCCTGTACTACCAGAACGA
>WRJV01000268.1 GCA_009778415.1 Clostridiales bacterium
CTTGAGTTGTGTACTTTGAAGGTCTTCCCGCAATGGGTGGTCACAATTGCGTAGCTGCCTGCCTTCTCCACTTCGCGAATCCCATGCAAAACCCCGCTCCTCGACGGCCAAAGCTTTATCTTGTCAAGCAGCAGAAACAGTTCGACATTCTTGCGGTAGTATTTCTTCTCCATTGTCCCACCTTGCTAAAAGCGTGCCGCGCAAGCTGCATCGAAATTGGCGAGGAGCCCGGGAGTCTCACCCGGCTGCATGGATTTAGGGTCCATGTGATCCATCCGATCCGCCCCCCGCATCACACTTCAGCCAGCTTGTCTTTTAGCGCCAGGGCAAGCATAACCGCAACCCCGGCCTGGAGCGGGTCGTGTACCAAAGCTCCCCGGCAAGCCGAACACGCGCCATCGTCCAGCGACAACGGTATCCCCGGCGCGGCAATCATGACGCCGTCCGCCAGGTCGCCGGCAGACAGGTAGCCCCCTGTGTTGGTCGCGTCAAACACAGGGCCGGAAAGCGGCAGCGGCAGCTCTGTGAGCAGGTTGACCCTCTCGTCCCGCAACGACGCGGTTTTTTTGCTGTCGCAGTCATAGAGGTTTACGGCTGCGCCTTCGGCAAGCAAGCATTTAAGCGCCCTCTTGCCTAGCCGCCCGAACCCCAGCAGCAGCACCTCCCTGCCGGCTAGTCCCCCTGCCATGGCAGAGAGCGCAGCCACGTAGCCGCAAGCTGTTGCGTAATCGTTTTCGGCAATCGCACCCGACCTGACGTTGAGGGCAACAAAACGGTTGTCGTCGGCCATGAACAGTATCTCAGCCCCTGCGGAAACCGCCTCGTACATCCCGGCAACATCGCTGGCGGAAGGGATGAACACCTCTGCCCCCATGTACGACAGGACTGCCGACACCGATTCCGCAAAGGAGCCGATGACCCCCTTCCCCGCCGTGACACGGACCACGGCCACCTTGTGCCGCCTTATTGCGTCTTTTGGCATTTCCGGAATGCCTGCAGCGCGGAAAGCCAGCATCGCATAGTCCATGCCTGTTGCTTCTATGAGATTCGCGTTGTATTTCGCAAGATCGCTTTCCGGTTCGCTGATCCAATCAGTAATCAACCTGGTCATTTTCACTCCTTAAACTGAAAGAGGCACGCCGTCAATAAACGTGATGCTCTTTCCTACCCGTTTTATCGTCTTGTGGCCGCCCTTGACAAGGGCTATCCTCTCTATGCCAAAACCGACCCCCACCCAAGGCTCGAATACCCCCCAGGCAGCGTCGAGCCTATGTGGCCCGAACGACCCTGAAGCAAGCTCTACGCCGGAAACTTCTACGTCGAGCGTTTCCCCGTAAACAGTGGATTTCTCGTATTTGAGCTCGTATTTCTCAATCCCGAGGGCAGACATCGCAGCTTTCGACAGCGATTCCAGCCTATCCACCTGCTCGCCTTGTTTGCATGCGGCAAACTCCACGAAATTCAGCATCGTAAACTCGTTCAAATGCTGCGCCCCCTGCGTTTCCTTGCGGAAACAGGAACCTGATTCAAATATCCGTACCGGCCCGCCGGCTATCCTGTGCAGTTCCCGCATGACTACGTAGAGGTTTGGTGCCAGCATGGGCCTTAAGCACTTGTTTGAGCTTATCCAGAAAACCTGATCCCGCAGGCGGTTGTCCTCTGTGATCGACATTTTGCTCAGCATGTCGCTTGAAATGATTGAAGGCGTCGCCACTTTTGTGAAGCCCATGTCTTCGATGAGCCATCTTTCCAATGCGCATTGTATGTCAAAAGCGTCAGAAGTGTGTTTTTCTGCCAAGATGCGCTCAATTCTGCTGCGGCTTTCCCTGCAGAGCTTTTTTTCGATTTCTGTAAACGCCTGGTTGCGTTCTGCCTCGCTGGCAAACGACCGCCCTGCTTGTTCGTCAGCGCCCAGTATGGCCAGCCTTTCCCTCTGGGTCGATGTAAATCCGGTGCTCATAGCCCAGCCCTTTCGCCACCGGCAAGCATGTGCAGCATTGTCTTGCGCTTGTCTGCCAGCTCCGCCTCGGTCTCGCCGGAGTTGATGAACATGCCTCTCCATCGGGCGCATCCTTCTTCGTAATCCGTGATGGCTTCGTCTGCGCCAAAAAAACATTCCCTATGCAAAAGCGTGCCGCCTTCGCCCATAATATGCTCGCCTTTCCAATGAACGCCGGCATCGTCGACGAGGTAGTGTTCGACCGCCGCGAACTTCCGCTGTTTCGGTTTTGCTTTCGCAAACCCACCAGTCAGCGTGACGTCTGCCAGTTCTGAGAGCAGGTTGATGCCGGTGCTTTTGTACACCGCAATGGGCGTCTGGCTTGGAATGCGCGCGTCGATTTCCAATACCTTCAAAACGCCGTCATGATCGATGA
The DNA here is from genome assembly GCA_009778415.1 of Clostridiales bacterium. Classification (GTDB taxonomy): domain Bacteria; phylum Bacillota; class Clostridia; order Peptostreptococcales; family Anaerovoracaceae; genus WRJK01. The sequence goes on from WRJV01000268.1 coordinate 2,376, forward strand.
CCTCCACGTCCATTATGCCCGAAAGCCCCACGAGCCCAGCCAGCGTCATTGCAATCCCCGAGAATTCTTTTCTGACCGGAACCGAAAGCCGGCATGGCACGGTTACCATTTTGCAGTCGTAGCTTTCGTCCATGTGGATTTGCGTAATTTCATAGGTCCGGTACATGCCGGGAGAACCGATCACTTCAATGGAATAAGACGGTCCTGCCAGGAATTCCTGCACCACCCAGTTCTCAGGGTCTGAAACGGCGGCCAGGAAGCGCCTTGCGTCCCAGGCAGTCTCTACCCTGAATACGCCGTCGCTTCCGCTTTCGCCCGAAGGCTTGACGATGTAAGGGCCCCTGCATTCGGGAAAGTACCTCGGCGCAGGCATCTGGTGCTCTTTCATGAGGAGGTCGGTCTTCAGCTTTGACGAAGTGACTGAGTAAGCCTTGGCGTCAAACGCCATTTTAAGCCCGTGCTCCGCTGCAATGTCCATAAGCGCCGCATGTGCGCCGTCGTTTTCCAAAGCCGGCAATATGAAATCCGCTTTCGTCAAAAAATCGACCAGCTGCTTTTCCTTCTTCACTACGTCGAACACGGCCTTTTCGTCGCTGAGCCCAAACGCCGGCGCTTTCGGGTCTTTGTCGACCATCAAACTCCTCATGCCGGCCTTTTTTGCCAGATATGCCGCCTCCGTCCCCTGAAGCCTGCCCCCTACAATTGCCACACTGGTCATTTCAAGCCTCCGATGCATTCCTTGTATTCGTCTCTGCTTGCAGCGCGAAGCCCCATGCCTTCAAGAACGGCTGCTGCCTCCGAAAAGGTCCTGCCCCCTTCGTCCACGTCCATCGTACACTGGGCGACGCCCATCAGCCCTGACCTTGGCGGTATGATCGACGTCACCACGTTGGCGCCGGCCTCGATCCTCTTTCTGAGGCCGGCGATGCCGTCTACGTCGAGGGACGCCGGTATCAGCGCATAAGGGTATAGCAGCCGCATCAGCGCAATTATCTTGTACTCTTTGATCCTGTCCGGCGTCGCTGCGTTTTCCATGGGGCTCCCAACCTGCGGCACGAAGCTCATGACCCTGACCTGCGAGGCGCCGATATCCCCCATCTGCATCAGCGATTCGGCTATGTCGCCCTCGCTTTCGCCTACGCCGGCAAGTATCCCTTCCTCAATCAGCAAGCCCTTTCGCCTGGCGTACCTCTTGCATTCCATGCGCTCGTCAAAATCTTGGCGAACCCTGAGCTTTGCGAAGAGCTCCCTGTTGTGGGTCTCCTGGTACAGTGCGAACCAGTCAGCCCCTGCGTCTGAAAACCTGTCTATCACCTCTTCCCCGACAACTCCGGGGGACACCATGACAGGCACACCGCGTTTTTTTATCTCCCACACGATTGAAACGGCGTCCTCAAAACCGTCCGAATGGTAAGCCGGGTCCTCCCCCATGGTAAGGTCTATCAGGTTAACGCCGGAATCCGCCAATTCCATCGCTATCTTCAGCACTTCGTCTTTTGGCTTCCTGTAGCGCTCGATGTTGTTGTCCCTTCGGAAATAGCAAAAATTGCAGTTGTTCCTGCACCACGTGGAAAAATAGACGAACCCGTACATGAATATTTTGTCGCCAAAAACCTGCCTCCGCATTTCCCTTGCCGAAGCGAACAGCTCGTCGCTGCCTACGCTATTGATTAAGTAACTATAGACATCTTCCCTTGTAATGGCTGGCATCCCATTCCCCCCAAATTCATGCGGTCAAAAAGCCATTGCGCCTAGGTAAACTTCCTGAAAAAGCGGGTCTGCCGCAAGCTCTACGTGCCTGACTCCCAAAACCGTTTGCGCAGCTTCTTTTCTTGCTGCGTCAGAAAGCAGCGCCATGCCGGCGCCGACGCCGGCGGCATTGCCGATATGCAAAACTTTTTCTTTCCCTATGTCCGGGATCAGCCCGATCCCGATGGCGCTTTCAGTACGGATATGGCTCCCGAAAGCGCCGGCGACGTAAATATGCTGGATATCCGCCTCTATAAGACCAAAGCCCTTAAGCATAAGCGCTATCCCCGCACGCATCGCCGCCTTTGCGAGCTGGACTTCCCTGATGTCTTTCTGCGTCACTGCCACGTCGCCAGAAGCGCCGTCGCCGGCCAGCAAGAACTCGCGCCCGGCTTTTCCTTCCCTCAAGTGCTGTGCCGCCTCTGCCGGCGACCCTTTTTGAAGCGCCGCTTCTGCGGTGTAAAGCCGCCCCGTCTTGTCCATCAGCCCTGCCCGGAAAAGCTCTGACACTGCGTCAATTATCCCAGACCCGCAGATCCCAGAAGGCCTGAGCCCTCCTATGACGCCAACCTCCACGCCGGCTGCGCCGATGTCCACCCGTTCGATGGCCCCTGCTGCGGCCCGCATGCCCTGAGATACCGTCGCGCCTTCAAAAGCCGGGCCGGCGGCCGTTGAGCACGCGGCAGCCTTGCCGTCTGCGCATAGGACGATTTCACCGTTTGTGCCTATGTCGATCAGCAGGTGTACGCCTTCCTTGTGCATAATTCCCGCCGAAAGCAACCCCGACGTTACGTCTGACCCCACATGCCCCGCTATGTTCGGCAGCAGCGCCAGATTTGCAGCCGGGTTTATCTTTAGCCCCAAACTTGCGGCGTTTCTGTTTACCGCCCCGTAAAATGCCGGCGCAAAAGGAGCCCTTGCCAAACCGCTCGGGCAAGCCCCGATGATCAGGTGCGACATAGTCGTGTTTCCGCAAGCGACAGCGTCCAGTATGTCCTCTCGCGGTATCTTTAGACTCTCTGACAGCGTACCCGCTATTCTGTTCATGCACCCTATGATCTCGCTTTGGAGCACTGCCAGGTTCCCGTCTTTTTCGCCAGCAAACACTATCCTCGATATCACGTCTGCCCCGTGGGCCGCCTGCGGGTTCGCTTCGGCTTTTACGCCCGCAAGCTCCCCGGACACCAAGTTCCAGAGCATACCAACGACGGTAGTAGTGCCTACGTCGAATGAAAGCCCAAAGCACCTGCTCCTGCGGTCCCCCTCAAGGCTCTTCTCAAATTCGTTGTCTGTGCGAAATTCCCGCATAGTCGCGGATATTTCTTCTTTTCTCTTCAACGCGCCCGGGTCTTTCGGCGCCCCGCACCTGCCGCAGCTGACGCATTCGCCGCATTTGCCGCGCTCAAAGGCTCTCATGTCTTCACATCTCCGATTCAGGCTCTGTTTCGCGTTTTCTGTATTTTCCGCAAAGCTGGCACCCCCTCCGGTTGCCCACGCAGTGCATGCAGCTGCTTTCTGGGACTTTTGCGCCCTTTTCCATGACGTACAGGATGCCCACGCAGCTTTTTATCGGCACCATGACACAGCTTTGCAAGCACTTGACTCCGATTTTCTCGCCATCAAGGATCTGAAAGAAGTTTGTCACTTCCTCCGTCGGCATGCCGAAATAACCAGGGCCAAAAGCGCTGGACAGCTCAAGGCCTGCCCCCTCGCCAATGTACAGCGAGCCCGCCTTCTGCCTCAAGAGTTCGTATGCGGCGTCCACATAGGCAGTGCCCCAGAAGTCTGCATACAGCCTGTCCATTATGTCTTCGCTGTCGCAACCGCATTCGCCCGCCGTGACGATGTACAGGAGGACTTTGCGGATTTTGCCCCTGTCCATCTGGTAGAGGGAATCGCAGCGAAGCCCTACGCCGCCTATTTCCATGGTGCCCGCGCTGACCACATCAGGTCCGTACTCCGCAAGGAGCGCTTTGGCCTCGATCGTTCCCAGGCCCCGCTCCCTGATGCCCATCCCCGCGTCCAGCATCCTCTTGTGTTTTTCTGACTCCGGCTTGAACCCGCAGATGCTGGTAAAATCCGCAAGGGCAAACGGGAAAGCGTCTTCTTCCCGAAAATTGATCACAACGCTCATTTTGGTGCTTCCTTTTAAAGTAATTCCTTCCTGCTAAAGTAATTCCTTCCTCGAAAGGTTGATCCTGTTCTGGCTGTCTATTTCAGTGACCTTCACCATCACTACGTCGCCTACGTTCATGACGTCCTCGACTTTTTCGACCCTCTTCTTGGCCATCTTTGAAATGTGAAGGAGCCCTTCCTTGCCTGGGAGTATTTCGATAAACGCCCCGAACTGCATCAGCCTCGTTACGGTGCCCTCGTAAGTCTCGCCGATTTCCACTTCCTTGGTGAGGAGCTCAATGGCTTTCACCGCCTGCTCGGCGCTTTCCATGTCTATGGACGCTATGTATACAAGGCCCGTGTCGTCGATGTCGATCTTGACCCCTGTTTCTGCGATGATCTTGTTGATGGTCTTGCCTCCCGGCCCGATAACTGTCCTTATCTTGTCAGGGTCTATCATCATGGAGATGATCCTCGGCGCAAACGGCGAAAGCTCAGGCCTCGGCTCTGATATCTCCTCCATCATCTTGCCCATTATGAACATCCTGCCGTCGTGGGCCTGCTTGAGCGCGTCCTCCAGTATCTGCCTTGAAAGCCCGTGTATCTTTATGTCCATCTGTATGGCTGTCACGCCCTTTGCCGTCCCGGCGACCTTGAAGTCCATGTCGCCAAGGAAGTCCTCCATGCCCTGTATGTCCGAAAGTATTGCGATTTTCCCGTCCTGCTCGATGAGCCCCATCGCGATCCCCGCCACCGGGGAAGTGATGGGCACTCCGGCGTCCATCAGCGCCAGTGTGCTGCCGCACACCGAAGCCTGTGACGTAGAGCCGTTTGACGACAGCACCTCCGACACGACCCTTATGGCGTAAGGGAAGTCTTCGACAGTAGGGAGCACCGGTATGAGCGCGCGCTCGGCTAATGCGCCGTGGCCGATTTCCCTCCTGCCCGGGCTTCTCATGGGCCTTGCCTCGCCTACAGAGTAAGGCGGGAAGTTGTAGTGGTGCATGTACCTCTTTTCAACGTCTTCGGATATCCCGTCCAGCATCTGAGCCTCACCCATCGGGCCCAGCGTGACGACGGAAAGCACCTGAGTCTGGCCTCTGGTGAAGAGCCCCGTCCCATGAGTCCTGGGAAGGACGCCCGTCTCGCACCAGATAGGCCGGATTTCGTCCATCTTCCTGTTGTCCGGCCTGATGCCGTCGTTCAGGATAAGGCTCCTTACCTGCTCTTTTTTGATGTCGTAAAGCACGGAACCGATGTCTTTTCCGTTGTCGGGGTAAGTCTCAGCGAAATGCTCCTTGGTTTCTTTCTCGACTGCATCCATGTTTTCAAGGCGCTCCATCTTGTCGACAGTCTGTATAGCCTCGCGCATCCTGCCTGTCGCAAAATCCCTGACAGCCTCCTCGATTTCTTCGGGCGGCTTGTAAAGCTCGACTTCCTTCTTGGGTTTGCCGACCTCGGCGACTATGTCTTCGATAAAGTCGATGATTTTCTTGATCTCCTCGTGGGCGAACAATATCCCGTCCAGTATCACGTCCTCGGGGACTTCGCTCGCGCCGGCCTCTACCATCATGATGGCGTCCTTAGTCCCTGAAACCACAAGGTGCATCGTGCTTTCGTCCCGCTGGTCGAGAGTCGGGTTGACGACGAACTTGCCGTCCACAAGCCCTATGAGCACTGACCCCGTAGGCCCGTCAAACGGTATGTCCGAAATGGAAAGGGCGACTGAAGAGCCAATCATGCCTACGATTTCCGGCGAGCAGTCCGGATCCACGCACATGACGGTGGCGACTACCTGCACGTCGTTGTAAAACCCTTTCGGGAAAAGCGGCCTGATGGGCCTGTCGATGAGCCTGGAGCTCAGCACAGCCTTTTCGCTGGGCCTCCCCTCCCTTTTTATGAACCCGCCCGGTATCTTGCCGGCCGCGTACATCTTCTCTTCAAAATCGCAGCTGAGCGGGAAAAAGTCTATGTCAGGCCTCGGGCTTGACCCTGCCACAGCTGTGACGTTTACTACTGTATCGCCATATTTTACCATAACTTGTCCGTTGGCCATCTCGCACACCTTGCCGATTTCCAGCTCAAGGAGCCTGCCTCCTACAGCCAGGCGAAATGTCCTGTAATCTTCAAACCTCATTAACAACTACCTCCTGTTAATTTCTTTTCATAAAATATAAATAAAAGCGGGGCTGTCTACTCCCCGCCGATATTTCTGAATTATTTCCTCAGTCCCAGCCTGGCAATAAGGCTTCTGTACCTCTCTACGTCGTTGTCCTTAAGGTAGTTCAAAAGATTTCTCCTCTGCCCTACCATTTTTAGAAGCCCCCTTCTGGAATGATGGTCTTTCTTGTGGATTTTCAAATGTTCGTTGAGGTCGTTGATCCTGAACGTCAGGATTGCAACTTGAACCTCCGGCGACCCTGTGTCGCCCTCTTTCAGCTGATAATCCTTAATAATCTCAGCTTTTTTTGCCTGGTCAATCATTTTCTCTTCTCCTTTTTTGTATCCACCTATGCCCGGTCCCTCGCCGGAGTCTTCGAAAAACTGAGCAATAGGTACTTCCGTTAATCTATGATAACACATAGCCGCACCGTTTACAAGTAAAATTTCTGCAAGAATTTCTGCAACATCAACCCTTTCGTTTTTATTTTATCTGTTCTTGTACGCATATAGCCATCTGTCGAATTTTCTCATCGCTATCTGCATAATTAACCTGGTTGCCGCCATCAGCACACACCCTACCGCCACAAAAGACGCTGCCTGATTAAGCCCCAACTCGTAGGTTTGAATAAACAGCACATTCATATAACTGCAGACGGGCAGGCATGCTACGCTGGTTGCAACAGCCGGCACATAGCCCCTAAAGGCGAAACTTGGGATGCAGTGAACGAGCAAATGAACCGTAAAGGCAAAAAACACGCCGAACCACACAAGATACTGGCCTGTTATCTGCGCGGAAACGGTAACAGCGCATACCAGCACGTACATCCCTGCAACGCCAAGGGACAAGGACGGTGTTGTCAGCGCATCTGTGAATGGCAACAGCCTTTTGGCTACCCTTGGAAACCGTTCCCTAACGCGCTCCCTGTTTCTTTCAAACCACGGCTTTATGAAAATAATCTCTTCAAAATCATGAAACATGAAAATAATAGGGAAAAGCCAAACAATAAAGCGAACATCACTCAAAACAAACCCTCCCATACCGTGTCGTATTGCCTCAATATCAATAATAGCCATCCGCATGCAAATTGTCAATACTCAGGTGTCGCTAAACCTATTGCATTCCAAGCCTCGGTATGGTATTATTCAAGCATAAAACGAATGAGGAGAGCTATATGCGCAGATTCAACGTAACCGGGCTGTGCATTCCGGAAGAAGATTATATGGTGGACATCAGCGGCAAGCTGAAACAGATAATGGAGCTGATAGACGGCGGCAGTTATTTCACGATAAACCGCGCAAGGCAGTACGGAAAGACGACTACCCTCAGCATGATTCAGAGGACGCTCCCAGAGGAATACATTTGCGCGAGAATCAGCTTCGAAAGGCTGGGAAACGAAAGCTTTGCGTCGCCTGAAGTTTTCTGTCAGGAGTTAATTGGGCTGGTGCAGAGTGCCTTGGAATTTTCGGAAGTTTCCGACGAATATAAAGTGGGATGGGTTGACGAGCATGTAACAACATTTAGTAAACTGAGCAAGCACATCACAAAAATGTGCAAAGGCAAAAAGCTTGTGCTAATGATAGACGAGGTGGACAAGACGAGCAACAACCGTGTTTTCCTTCATTTTCTGGGAGTCCTGCGCGATAAATTCCTGTTGCGGAAGGAGGGCATGGACTACACGTTCCACAGCGTGGTGCTTGCCGGAGTCCACGACATCAAGAACATCAAGCTGAAAATGATCAGCGAAAGCTCGTATGAGCCGTCACCAGAGGAGAACAAATTATACAATTCGCCGTGGAACATAGCAGCAGACTTCGAGGTAGACATGTCGTTTGACACGGCTGAGATAGCCACCATGCTCTCGCAGTACGAGGCAGACCACGGCACAGGCATGGACATTGCGTCCATATCTGACGAGATCCACAGCTACACGGGCGGCTACCCTTATCTAGTTTCGCGAATCTGCAAGCATATTGACGAGAAGCTCGGGCAGGACTGGACAATTGACGGCGTACAGGGCGCGGTGAGAATTGTTTTAAAAGAAGAAAACAC
>WRJV01000269.1 GCA_009778415.1 Clostridiales bacterium
GTAGTTGGTAGTTTGTAGTTGGTAGTTGGTAGTTTGTAGTTGGTAGTTGGTAGTTTAATTATACCTTTTATTTTACTGTTTCGCAAACAATCTTAACAGCTTCCGGCAGGATTTTGTGCTCCACTTCTAGCACTTTGGCTGCTAGCGTGTTTTCATCGTCGCCTTTTTCCACCAAAACTTCCCTCTGCAAAATTATGTCTCCCGTATCGATGCCTTCATCGACGTAATGCACCGTTGCACCCGACGCTTTCTCCCCTGCTTCGAGTACCGCTCTATGCACCTTGATGCCGTAAAACCCTTTGCCGCAGTATTTTGGGATAAGCGATGGATGGATGTTGATAATCCTCCCCGAATAACTCCTTACGACGTCGGGGTGCAGTATGCTCATGTAGCCAGCCAATACCACCAAGTCTGTGTTAGCATCTGCAAGCGCACAGACAAGTTCCCTTGCGAGAGCCGCTTTGTCAGGAAAATCTTTTGCCGCTATGACTGCGGTTTTTATCCCTGCACGCCTCGCCCTCTCCAGTGCAAAAGCGTCTTCGCGGCTCGATATGACCAAAGCGATTTCTGCCTCCGGCAAGCTGCCGCTTCCTATGCTGTCTATCAGCGCCTGCAGGTTCGTGCCGCCGCCTGAAACCAAGACCGATACCCTGAATTTTCGGCTCATGAGCATCATCCCTTGTCTTTCTTTAAGAAATCGTTGTTGAGGACTTTGAAGGACAGCTTGTGGTTGATGTCCGGCATGCGCCCGTATTCCTTGGTGCGGACAACTATGCCCTCCTTGTCAAGGCCGCTGCCGTACTTTCCTTTCGCTTTTTCAATAAGCTCTTCAAGGGTATAGTCGAAGCTGTCCCCTGCCTCCTCAACCGGGACGGGATCAATGCCCAGCTTCCCGCAATACGACAGCAGACCGTCCAGCCCTTCTTTTCTTAACGTACCGTCATCGCCAAATTTTATGACATCGAACGCAAAGATATTTGGTTCCATCAGTTTTAGCCTGTTTTTCTGTATGCCGGCGCCGCAGAACTCGCCTTGTATTGCTATGTCCTCGCCAAGCGCAAGCAGCTTCTCCTTAATGCCGCGCTTGTACACCCACGCCCACATGGCGCATGTCTGCGTTTCTTCCTTGTATTCCTTGTTGCGTCCGCACACTCCAACTTTACCGTCTTTGCAATAAACGGTGCAGCTTGTGCCGTCCATTTTCGTCGTTATGTAATATGGTTTGCCCCTGAATGCGTCAAGGAACTCGGGCATTGACTGTAGCCTCGTCTCGTCAGTTGTCGGAATGCCATATGGCTTGTCGCCCAGCTCCACCCCTGAACTGCCCGCCACTTCGGGTTGCTCCCACTTCCTGACGCCCAAGTTTTCCGTAACGTCAGCCCCGGCGGAAAACCCTGCCAACTCTCCAAATGCGCCTAGTGGCAGCGCGAGGCCCTGCGAAATCTCGCCTCGGAAAGTGACGGTCTTGATCCTGAAGCCCTCGCCCATGAATTCGTTGTTCCGATAGCTTGTCTTGCGCAGAAACTCGTACCTCTCATCTATTGGAAGAAAGCTGTCAACCTCGTAATACACGCACAAATCGCCTTGGGCGAATTCGCCTTTCTTTGCGACGCACTGCCAGCCCTTGATGAGGACCAGCTCTATGGCGTCTGCGTCCGGTATGGGCCTTGTGCCTGCAATTTCTTGGATTGTAACTAAATTTCTCATATCAATCTCCTTTCATTCCCCTTGTTTTTCCAACGCGGGCGGCCGCCCGCAATCCTCGCGAAATTTTAGATACCTGCTAATCAGCACCTGTTCGCGTTCACGAATGTATCCCTCCATAAAATCCCAGTCGGGATGTTTTTGGTCATCGCCTGCTTCAATTATGGGCAACAGTATATATTGCCTGTTCATGCGCTGTTCGTTGAACTTGTAACCATATGTATATTTGATTTTTTTGTTGAAGGATTGCCGTTTTTAGAAACAAGTATACAAATCTGTTTCCTGTCTTGTCTTTTAGCGCAAAGCGTTTGACATCGTCAGAAAAAATGCATTCGTATGGATGATAAAATGTCTCTACTACGCTTCCGTTGTAGTTCACGCCAATGAGGTTCTTGTCCAAAGAGGCATTTTCATTGTCAACAAAATTTGTAATGCCATTGTTTGATTCAGTAGCGCCAATGAACGGTCTTTGACCGTCCGTCATATCGCTTTTTGTGAGCCGTTTTCCGGGCTTTATTGTAAAGATGCGCTCAATTGGGAAGCTGGCCCACTCCCTGTCTTGTAAATCAAGCATGTCCTTCCCCCTCGCCAAACAAATATCCTCGCCCATGGGCAATCATGTTGAATTCAAATGTCAGATAGTCAGCAATGCTTTTCATGAAATCATCTTCCATTGGTATTTCGTCATTGTAGTAATAGAATGAATGAACCCATTCGTCCGTTGCCTTAATCTCAGTTTCAACCATGAATTCGCTGTAAGCATCCGTGTTTTTGCCGTGCCAGCAGTCAAGCAACAGCTGTTTCCTGTCCTTCGCGCGTTCTGTTTTCACAAGCCCTAAATGTTTTTTCACCTCATAGCCGTCATCTTCAAAATTGATGAATTTAACTTTCTTGCCTGCCGGGTGGGGTGCCCCGGTAGTCCATACAGCTATGCACGGCACAACCCCTATGCCGTGAAATGTGCTCTTGTTCAAGCTAATGACCCCCTCCAGGGTATGCGCCTTGAGGATTTCCTTTTTAATTTCTTTGTCTTCTTTGGTTTTCCCAATCATCGCAGCAATGGGAACAATCGCCACGGCCTTCCCTCCCCGAGCGATTGAATTCAACAGCTGCCTGATATAGCACAGTTCAGACAAATTCGGGTTTTTCAGTTTTTGTGCAAGTGAATACGGCGGATTCATGAACCCCACGGTTTTTGCAATTTTGTTCTTTTCGCTTTGCGCTAGTTGCGGGTCTCGCAGCAATTTGATTTTTTCAGCGTCGATTTTCAGAAAGTCGTCAAATATTAGGTTGCTCTTTCCGTCACCGCGCAAAATCATGTTTGCGGTTGCAAGGGTAAACATTTTGTCGTCGCATTCTATTCCAAATATTTGGTCCTTCATTATTTGTGTTTTTTTGTCGTCGCTCGCTGCCTTTGAAAGCATGTCGTTCATAGCGGCGACCAGAAAACCGGCAGTTCCGCAGCATGGATCCAAAACCACGTCGTCAATGCTTAACTCTACTAAGTCGCAAAACAGTTTCGTAATATGGCTCGGCGTCAAAACTATTCCCAGCCCCTGACCGTCTCCACCGGTGTATTTAATAAACTCACTGTAGAGAATGCCTAAAAAATCAACGGTTGAGTCGCTATTGAAGTGACGGTGGAATTTGTTGTTGACGAATTCGGTGAAAAACCTCAACGGAGTCTTGCCAAGCTGCTCTTCAATGTTGTTGAGGGCAGGAAGCTCTTGAATGAAATTGTATTGGCCGAGCAGCCGCCTCCTGCGCCCTTCGTCAACTTGCATGAACACCAGGTAATTCGACAGGTGATTCAATATTATTTTCCCGTCACTAATGCTTTGGTTGCCTGTCAGGTCATCTATCCTGAAACTGGTGTCCCGTAATGCAAGCAGTATCGCAGATACAACTAAAGGCTTTTCTTTTTCGCCGATTTTTCCGTAGCCTTGAAGATATTCGTGCAATTCCTCAGCGTCTTTTTTTATTTGCTCAACTTCAATTTCTTCTGCCGGAATTTCTCCTAAAACGATCGCCTTGTAGTATTCGTCGATGTTTTCTGGTGAAAAGTTCTCGAAGGTTTCAATTTCTGGCAGCTCTTTGTACTCTCCTTGTTCATTGACAAAAATAGGTTTGATCACATGGTGTTTGCTGTCGCCTGCGCCGCCAAATGCGAATATTTTTTTGAAGTTTGTGTTTTTTGCAATTAGGCTTGCATAATGCAACGCTCCGTTAAGGGCGAATCCTGTGGTCGCTTTTACTGATTTAGACAGTGAGCCGTCTGCTTCGTCAAGGCGTAATTTGCTGCGGTCAGTTTTGTCTTCCATGACGAGGACAAAGCCGTTTACTACAGCCGTAAACTCAGGATAACCTTTGTTGCCCTTCTGATTTTTTGAGGCGGTTTTCAGCGCGGCGGCTATTTCAAACACGTCACTCCCTTGGCAAGTAAACGAAATGCTTGCTTCATTTAGCAGTGTCTGCATATATGCGTCAAAGTTTGCTTCTTTCTTTGCCATAAAATATTACATCCTCGTTTCTTGCCCGTGCTGCCGGCCACAACCCAGATGGGGCGATGCTCGTACTACATACCATTATAGCTGCTGGAGCAAAAATGTCAAGCAAAAAACGAACAATTGTTCTTTTCTGATTTTATTCAGCGGTATTTAGCGACACACCTTCACCCCTTGCGACTATCCCTATGGCATGCGCCGTTTCCCCTTCATGCTCAAGCGTTTCAAGAACGCCGCCCGCGTCGCCTGCGTCAACGAACAGCATCATCCCTATGCCCATGTTGAAGGTTTTGAACATTTCCGTCTCGCTGATGCTACCGTGTTTTTGGATGAATGAAAAAACCGGTGGCCTTTTCCAAGTTGAAGCGTCTATTTCCGCGCAAAGCCCGCCGGGGAGCACTCTTGGGACGTTTTCGTAAAAACCCCCGCCCGTGACGTGGACTATGCCGTAAACTTCATATTTTTGCAGCACAGCGCGGCAGGCGTTTGCATAAATCCTGGTAGGCGTGAGAAGCACCTCGCCGAGAGTGGCATTAAGCTCTTCAATGTAGTCGTGTACGCCAAACCCTAGTTTGTTGAAAAATATTTCCCTCACAAGGGAGAAACCGTTGCTGTGCAGCCCGCTTGACGCGATGCCTATGATCCGGTCTCCTTCCTTTATTCTGTCTCCTGTAATTATCTTTTCCTTGTCAACTATCCCAACTGAAAATCCGGCGATGTCGTATTCGCCTTCGCTGTAAAAACCGGGCATTTCTGCCGTCTCCCCGCCTATGAGCGCACTTCCGGCCATGACGCACCCGTCGGAAACCCCCTTGACTATTTCTGCCGCTTTTTCAGCCTTCAGCCTGCCTGTCGCCAGGTAATCCAAGAAGAACAGGGGCCTTGCCCCTTGGCAGAGCACATCGTTTACGCACATGGCTACGCAGTCAATGCCCACTGTGTCGTGCTTGTCCATCAAAAAAGCTATCTTCAATTTTGTCCCCACACCGTCAGTGCCCGAAACGAGGACAGGTTCCTTCATGCCAGACGCATCTAGTTTGAAAAGCCCGCCAAAGCTGCCGAGCCCAGCGAGCACGTTTTCGTTGAAAGTCCTTATTACGTGCGGCTTCATCAGCTCTACCGCCTTTGCCCCTTCTGCCGTGTCGACTCCCGCGCCTTTGTAAGTCATTTCTGCGCTGTTCATGCCCCTCCCTCCTCAACTCTGCCCGCACAAGGCGGTTCTACCGGGTAATTGCCGTCAAAGCAGGCGAAGCACAGGTTGTCCCCAAGCGCAATCGCTTCCCTCATCCCATCTTTGCTCAAAAACGCAATCGAGTCGGTGCCAAGCATTTCCCCTACTTGGTCGATTTCTTTGATTGCAGCGACCAGCTCTTCTTTGCTGGGTGTGTCTATTCCGAAAAAGCACGGCGCAACCACAGGCGGCGACGCCACTCTCATGTGGACTTCCTTCGCGCCCGCTTCCTTGAGCATTTTGACGATTTTCATGCTTGTCGTGCCGCGCACTATCGAATCGTCAACCATAACGATCCTTTTGCCTTTTACGTTGTCGGTTATGGGGTTTAGCTTCAGCCTGACCGAAAGCTCCCTCATGCTTTGGTTTGGCTGTATGAACGTCCGCCCCACATATCGGTTTTTGATGAACCCTTCGCCGTATGGAATCCCGGACCCCTCAGCAAAGCCTATCGCTGCCACTGTACCCGAATCAGGGACGGCAATGACAAGGTCGGCATCAACCGGGGCTTCCTTGGCCAGAATCTTCCCGCAAAGGCTCCTTGCCATGTACACGTTTCGCTTGTCTATGTCGCTGTCGGGCCTTGCAATGTAAGCGTATTCAAACGAGCAGCCCGCTTTTTTCGGCTTTTTGTCGAACCTGTATGATTTTAGTTCATTGTCTTCAATAATGACCATTTCCCCCGGCCCAACGTCCCTGATAAGCCTCGCGCCTATGAGCGAGAACGCGCAGCTCTCCGAAGCAAGCACAAAGCCGCCTTCGGTTTTTCCGATGCAAAGGGGCCTGATGCCGTTGGGGTCGCGGACTCCTATGAGTTTTTGCTCAGCTGTCATAACAAGTGCGTAAGCGCCTTTTACTGTGCCCAGCGTCTTCAGTATCGCGTCCTCCATGCCGTGGTCTTTCAAATTCTGCGCTATGAGCACCGCGATTATTTCGGAATCGACGCTGGTCTGGAAGATGAACCCGCTGTCCTGCATCTCCTCCCTGAGCGCGCGCCCGTTGACCAGGCTGCCGTTGTGGGCCAGCGCAAGGGCGCCGCCTTTATAGTAGACGACAAGGGGCATTGCGTTTATAATGTGCGTGTCCCCCTCAGCAGGGTACCTGACATGGCCAATAACAATGTCGCCGGCCAGCCTGCCCAGCTTTTCGTCGCTGAAAACTTCCTGAACGAGGCCTCTGTCTTTGTAGTACTGAATCTTCCCGCCCAAGTTCGCCGCAATCCCTGCACTGTCCTGCCCTCTGTGCTGAAGGGCGTGGAGCCCAAAGTACACGTTCCGTGCCGTGTCGCTTTTGCCGGGGGCGTATATCCCGATTATGCCGCATTCGTCACGCATTGGTCACCAATTATCCTTTCGTTTTTGTTTGCTAATCAAATAGTATCACTTTTGGGAGCTTGCTGCAAATCGTCTGCAAGATTTACTTACATTTCAAGTCAGCCTTTCCTTGTGTTTTCTAAACCACGAATGATAAGAATATTAAAAACCCGGTGCGTAAACATGATCGGGGTCTTCCTGTGTGATTAAGCTGTAGGGGATGTACTCGCCATCCCTGCACATTTTCCATGGTTTTTGCTCTTGGGTGAAATTGACGATTTCGCTGGTTCGTTTGTCTTTCCAAAAAACACAAATTTTGTCCAAGAGGTCCTTTTCTTCATCTGAGAGGTAGTTTTCCTCTTGCGCTATTGTTGTAGGGCTGATTATTAGCGCATAATCAAGAGGTTTGATGTCAATTTTGCCCTTATCATACAAATCGTCCGTCAACTCGAAGAAAATGTCGGCAACCGGGCCATATTCGCGCCTGACATAACGCACGCCACTCATCGGTGCAAGATTATTGTAAAAATAGCTAAAATCAGCAAGGTAAAGCAGTTTTGCTAATTTTGTCTTGGGTACGCCGTCCTTAAAATGGCGAAGGATATAGAAGTACATCTGCTTAAACTTGTCGTTGTTGCGCGGCTGGTCGAAAAATTCAGCAATTGGCACGTTAAAATACGCCGACAGCCTTTCCAGTTCACCTGTTGTTAAGTCACGCTTGCCATTTTTCACATTAATATACGTGCCGCGACTCACATTAAGCACATCGGATATCTGTTCTTGGTTAAGCCTTTTTGCGCGGCGGATTCTCTCAACATTTTTCGCTACTTCACCCATTGCATCAGCACTCCCTTCCTGGCAATGATAACAATATCACGCTCGGCAGCGAATGTCAATATGCACTTGCGCAATTGTCAGTGTCGTCACATATTAATACTGCACATGTATGTGTTTTTATACATTTGCCTGTTGACGTTACAAGTTCCGAAGTCACTATGAATCTACAAATAGGCATAGACTCATCTCATTTTGAAATGGCTGACGGACGAAAACCAAGAGATATAACAATAATATCCGCGCCGCCGGAAGGGGATTAAGCATGAACGAAAAAAAAGAAGCAACGGGGTAAAAAATCATGGCTATTTTTCAAATCGTTTTTTCAACTTTTGATAATAGTTTGTTACGCTTTTATCTCCGTCATTATCCAAAAAAAGACAATACGGCAAGCTGTCCGTTTCCTTGTGCTTAATGACACAAGCACAACAGCGACCATTGTTTTCGCAAGTCTTTTTCGGGCAAGCGCACTCATTTACATTCTGACAACTCATAAAACCCCCTATTTAACAACAAGAACTTGTTACAGCTTCATCACCGTAACCATCCCCGCCGCATCCGCCGAATACGCCGTAATGCACAGAGCGGTCACCGAACACCTTAAACGCTTCACCATATCGTGTATTGGAAAGCATTGAAGCCGTGTTCCCGCAAACGAGCATAGGTTTACCCGTGATAAAGCGATGATGGTCGTCAAGGTCGAAGTAATGGGGATGCCCTGTTATGCCGCCGCAGTAAACAGCGACTTGCCCGTAGTCCTCGCAAATATCCTCTAAATCGTTCAGCTTGAAAGCCCGTACCGTCCGAGATGTAAATGTCGCAAACCCTAACTTGTGTTTGATTTCCTCGTTGTCTGTATCGAGTATGCGGGTACTCGTATATCGGAAATCAGCCCACCCGGATTTCGCCATAATTCTGCGGAAATCTTCAACATACAATGTGCCGCCTAAACACTCGCCGCGCAAAACAGGGTCGTTTGCTAGGGCTTCGGGAATACGCCTATCCGAGAAAACATCAGCAAAGTATAATTCGCCGCCCGGTTTGAGAACACGATATATTTCCTTGAATACTTGCTCTTTGGCAGGGGAAAGATTTATCACGCAGTTTGAGATAACAACATCAACGCTGTTGTCCTCTATTCCGAGCGATTTCAAATCCTCTATATACCCTTGCAAGAGTGTTACATTCGAGGACTTGTAACCAAAACGCTCGCGCTGTTCGTCTTGATATTTTTTTGCAACTGCAATTTGTTCGTCAGTCATGTCAACGCCAATAGCGCGCCCTGTTTCGCCCGCAAGTTTTGACGCGATATATACGTCCCTGCCCGTTCCACAACCCAAGTCAAGAACGGTCATGCCTTCCAACAAAGGCGGCAACGGCGAACCGCAACCATAGAACTTTGTCAAGATTTCATCGGCAATCAAAGGTAAGACATTTCGGATTTCCGCAGGCGGCCTGTCAAGAGCGCAACACGCGCCAGACAATAAATCCTCGTTACTTTGTAGCGTTTTCCCGTAATACTCCTTTACGATTTCGGTAACGGAATGCTCACCACAGCAGTTATCCACCGCGCTACAACAAGTGTTTTTTCCGCTCATTTACAACAATCCTCCTCAATGATTTTTTGAAAGCAAATACAGCTTTCTTTGTATGAAGTTAGCTCGGTTAATGCGCTTCTACAAGTCTGCACCGTTTTTTCGCTGAGTGAATAGTACATCCATTTACCCTCTTTGCGTCCGACAACCAAACCACTATCGCACAGGCTTTTCATGTGATGGGAAAGCGTGGGCTGCGTAATATTGAACCTCTCCAAAATCACACAAGCGCAAAGCTCCCCGCATGATAGCATATCAATTATCATAAGCCTGTTTGGGTCAGATAGCATTTTGAAAAACTGGGCATACTCTTTGTATTTTTCGTCCATTCCACCACCTCATATAGACCTCTGTCTATATATCATATTCGATAGATAGACGCTTGTCAATATATTATTCTGGTGTTTGCAAAAAAGTATATCACTTCATATCACGCAAATCAGAATATGGCTTACTAAAAAAATCAATCACCGTTGATACGGAATCCCCTTTGGGAGCTTGAAGTCGGTGGCGTTGTTGAAATTTGTGAAAACACTTTCTAAATAACACTTGTTTGTCTTTACCGGCTCGCCGTAATATTCTGCACCCAGATAAGCAAGGAGATAATTTTTAAAATCACACGAGTATTTTACCAGCAGCTTTGATTCAGTATCGACCCACAGTGTAAACGGGACATCAATCGACAGAAAATCGACGTCATCATCTTCAGTCTCCAAGAGGAAAGTCTCAAGGTACTCCCCGTATGTTATTTTGCCTTCGAACTTGGTAACTGATGCACCGTTCACCTTGTCTGTACCAACAGCTTCCAATTTCGCTAAAAGCTCGCCCAAGTGTCCCATAGTGATTATATCCCAGTCTGCATCATCATACTCCTTGCTCCATCCATCCTCCGAGAGCGTGTATCTCATATATTCATCGCCTTCAGCAATCCAGTATGTTTCTGTGATGGTGTTATCACCTTTTACTGACATTGTACGAACCACCTTAGCGTTTGGGGGATCAAAAAACAGATTCCCCTTTTTGCTAATTGTGAACGAAGTTTTTTCATCCGATATTTGATAGTCGTATACATGAACCTCATCAATATCACAGCTCTTCAAATTCCTCATGTTGGCAGCCACTTCTGCAGCCAGCTTTGCTTGCTCCGACGCTTCCT
Source organism: Clostridiales bacterium (assembly GCA_009778415.1). Taxonomy (GTDB): domain Bacteria; phylum Bacillota; class Clostridia; order Peptostreptococcales; family Anaerovoracaceae; genus WRJK01. The sequence continues at coordinate 10,338 of WRJV01000269.1, forward strand.
TGCTCTTCACAACCACTGTCTTTGTGCCGCTGTCCCAGTCAACATCTGCGCCGAAAGCTTCGAGGACTATCCTGAACGGGACCTGGGTGCGGCTGTTTTCGTCGATGAAAGGCTGC
>WRJV01000270.1 GCA_009778415.1 Clostridiales bacterium
CCTCTTGCTGTTGCTGATGATATTGGATAGAGTCCATTTGAGCCTTTTCTTTTTGATATTATTAGGTATTTTCGCAAATCCAATGTATCGGAGAGCAAAAGGCTTTTCACCTTAAAAGAACAATTATTTCAATATATTGACCAATTCACTAAGACCAAAATCCTCAACACAGCAACTTGAGTATAGATCAAATCCACACAAAACGACGAAGAGCCCAAATGAACTGCTCTGGCCAAAGGCGTCACGGATTCAGGATGTATTGAAGGGTTTATTATGAATATAGGTATCGATGCCAGGTTTATTTTAAGACCAATGAGAGGAATGCCGTTATATGTAATGCGATTGTGTCAATTACTTCCATCTGTTACAGAAAAGCATAATTTTTTTTATTTTATCAACGAATCATTCGAGCACAACAGTCCACGGCAAGAATATTTATCACGAATATCAGAATTATCCAAGTTCAAAAATGTCAACATAATCAATTGCAATGATGATGCCGAAATACTTTGGGAACAATTTCACTTGCCACGCATATTAAAACACTACAAAATAAATCTTTTACATATGCCTGGGAGCAGGTTCAGCTTTACGACAACAATACCTATAGTAGTAACGCTTCATGATCTTAATGAAAAATCACGTTTAAATTTTAAGTCCATAAAATCCTCTTGTTCTTCATTGAAACCGAGACAGGCTCAATATTTTTTAAGAAATCAAATATATGTATGGATGCAATATAAATTTGGCTTCAAACGGGCACAAAAAATAATAACAGTATCAAACTATTCTGCTTCGGATATAGTAAAAGAACTTAATATTGATACGAATAAAGTTGTCGCTATCCACCATGGTTCTGAAACAGCGTTCAGCAACAAGCCTCCTATCCATTTTTCAAAGAGAAGACATGTATTGGTACTTGGAGGTGAAGCCTATCATAAAAATCTTGCTGGAGCAATAAAATCATGGTCATTGATTCCAAAAAATTTAAAAGAACGTTTCCCGCTTAAAATTGTCGGGCTTTCAAAAAAAACAAATCCAGAGATCCTTGAGATGATATCAGATGATGAGGTTAAACAATATATAAAAATATCAGGATGGATAACTGAAGACGAATTAGTAAAATATTTTCAGACCGCTGCTGTTTTTTTGTATTTATCGTATTTCGAAGGATTTGGATTTCCTCTTTTACATGCTATGGAGTCAGGTACTCCAATAGTGTCGTCAAATGTTACATCAATACCTGAAGTTTTGAATGGTGTAGGGTTACAATGCGGACCAGATGATCATGCGCAAATTGCTCGAAATATAACCCAGTTGCTGACAAATGAAGAGTTGTGGGAAAAACAAGTTGCATCTGGACAAGAGCGTGTTGCAAAATTTTCATGGCAGCGTTCTGTTTTAGAACATCTCGATGTTTATGAAAGTATTTTTAATGATCAGCAGTTAAGGAAACGCTGATTCCTTCAAAACCAGTGCTCACCTTGGCATTCAGCAATGATTACGCCAAGTTAGGATTATTCTCTGCAGAAGGGATAGAATAAATGACGAATGCGCCCATTGTATCAGTAATCATTCCGACATTCAACGCCGCCTCTTACGTGGCAAACGCTGTGGATTCGGCACTTGCCTCGCGCGAGGTGAACGTTGAAGTAATCGTAGTAGACGACGGTTCCACTGACGACACCTGGCTGCTTTTGGATGACTTTGACAAGCAGGTGCGCAGGATGCGGCAGAATCATGGCGGTCCCTATAGGGCACGAAATCTAGCTGCACGCGAGGCAAAAGGAGAGTGGTTGGCGTTTCTTGATGCGGATGACGAGTGGCTTCCGGATAAACTGATGAAACAGCTTGCTCGCGCTGATGACAGCACCAATCTCATCTACACCGACTGCATGAATTTTGGGGATATTGACCGCCTCACGGAACTACAGTCGGATAGCGTCAAGCTCTTTGAAGGTGACATCTTCGAACCGCTGCTATTAGGTAACTTCATCCCTCTTTCGAGCGTACTTATTCGCAAGTCTGTTTTCGAAGAATTAGGTGGATTTAGTGTTGAGCGCATAGGCATAGGGGACTGGGATTTTTGGCTGCGCTACGCTGCCAGCGGCGGCTTGGTTGGGCTGTGTCGGGAACCCTTAACCCGCTATCGGTGCCACAGTGGACAGATCAGCAGAGATCTGGATCAGCGCGCCGCTGACCGCGAAGCGGTATTGCGGCGCGCGCTGCTGCTGCCCAAGGGACAGCAGGTTTCGCGGCACATAGCACGACAGGCCTTTGCTAACGTTTGGGCAATCGGCGCCTGGCGGGCCGCTGCGGAAAACCGCTCCAAAGCGATCCGCTGGTACCTTCGGGCGGCATTCTACTGGCCTTGGAAGTTGCAATTGTACAAGGAAATTATAAAGTGCTGTATTGGTCGTGTATGATCTTTTATTCGTCCGCAGAGAGGGTTAAAACCCCCGCCTTTCAGGCGGGTAGCATTCTGCTAGCAGCTGACTTATACTGGCGTCATGGAATATCGCCAAGGTAGCCACACGAAATACAGGATTGAATATCATTTTGTTTAGGTAAGGAAATACCGTACCAATTACTGGTTGGCGATCTGGCCCTTCGGGTTCGTGAACTTGTCCGTCAAATCTGTGAACGGTACGAGATTCAGATTCTGCGAGGGGTAGCGAGCAAGGACCATATCTATATTTTGGTGTCATCGCCTCCAGATGTCTCCCCCTCAACCATCATGAGATGGGTGAAAGGGAGGACGTCCCGGAAGATATTTGAAGAATTTCCCCATGTGAAAAAACGCTACTGGGGCCAGCATTTTTGGGCACGAGGCTATTTTTGCGTGACGGCTGGCGAAATGACGCAAGAGATGATCGCCGACTACCTTTCGCATCACTTTGAGCCGAGTCCTCAGGATGGATTCGATGTTGAATAAACCGGCTGCGCAGCCTGCCGGTATAGCTGGACTTTCAGTCCGCTCTTCCAAACCCACCGACTTCAAGTCGGTGGTTGTTTAGTTTTCTTTGTTCGTCTAATTGAAATTTTAACACTGAACCAGAGAATTACCCAATGGTTCTGAATGCCAGGAGAACAAACCAGGTATCTGGAGATTAAAATTATGTTAATGGGAATCGGTTGGCGAATACGGCGATTTCTAAATTCTTATAGATACTTATACAGGTTACCATTCCATGAAATAACAAGACAGGTATCGAATACGTTCAGGAAAAATGATTTTGCCTATATATATGCAGAACCACTAAATGCTGGTGACTTCGCATCGTACAAAGGTATTCGCTTTTTAAGTGGGCTGTCTGGCGCTGAATACTATGGCAGTAAAGATTTTTTAAAAGCTACGATAAACAAACTGCACCACTCTTGTGATAAGCATGCCAGATATAAAGCTCTTTTCATAGGTGGGGGTGGCTTATTTCACGATGCCTTCAACTCATTGTGGGACATGTTAATTGATGTAAATATTCCATTAGTAGTGTTTGGTGTTGGAATAAATAATTATCAATGTTTAAGAAAACCATCCTCACAAGACCTCATACGCCGTATTTATGAGCGATCGATATATTTCAGAGTCAGAGATAACGCAACGGCTAACTATGTTGAAAATGCCACGGGATTCAGACCAAGTGTAGGTATATGTCCTGCTGTAAATTATCTTCACAATTTAAAATCAGTATCCCAGCACAACTTTTCTCGAAAGGCTACTCATTTATTGCATGTTTATCATGAAGCAGACATATTGAATTCGTCAGTGTCATTTACTGAATTAAGGGAAAGGATCATGCATATTTCACGCATGATGAATTTGTGTTATGATGAGACAAATCACATCAATGGATTGTCACAAAATTTAATCAATAGATACAACAGGGCTGCACTCGTCGTATCTAGCAGACTTCATGGATGCATTTTTGCATTAGCGCTATCAATTCCTTTTATTGCGCTATCAATTGATGAAAAAATATCATATTTCATTGAAACCCATCTGCCCGATGCGATTCACTTAAAAGAAGAAGATATACTGGGCAATATTTCATACAATTTGTTTTTTATGGCAATGAAATATAAATACAACAATTCAATTATAAATAAAATGATTAATGAAAATGTTCACGAAATGAAACATATAATAAAATTATTACAATAAACAAAAAGAAATAATATTACTCTTATATAAAATTTATGCATCCATAATAAAAAATATAATATTTTACTTCTTTGTCAGTTCAATATAACAAAGATATGCAACCAATACTATCCATAAAATTATGAGATATTTTTAATCGTCCAGCTTATTGCTGCTTGTTTGAGCGCATTTTGCAATCATATCTATGGATAAAACTGACACAATGAAATCTTTCCTTTATATGTTACCGAAACGGCTATATTATGTCCTTTGATGCTGCTGTTTTGGCACGTGGTGGAACAGCCAGAGTGCTATCCATGTTTATACAGATAGCTATTGCTTTTTTGTTAACGCCACTAATTGCTAGAAATCTTGGACTTCACTATTATGGACTTTGGTCGATTGTTGGAGACACATTAAGCTATTACGCATTGCTCGATTTAGGATTATCATCCGCTGTTACTCGTTATGTTGCGCACTCTCGAGGTCGTGGTGATTTGAATGAGGCATCGATATTTGCAAGCTCCTCCTTATTAGTATTTATTATTATATCTATAACCGTATGTATCGTCGCATTGCTAACGACCCTGTTCATGTTGTATTTCGGATTTCTTGACAATGACGGAAATGTATTTGCATTAACGCTTTTAATAATGGCACTGGGGCTAGCATTCGCTTTCCCGGTAAGAACGCATATAGGCACATTAAATGCTTGGCTTCGTTTCGATCTTACTGCATTGTCCGGTATAATCAGAGCATTAATATTGGCCCTTTTAACCTATGTTGTTATTTTTAATAATATGGGGTTAATTGGCCTGGCACTTGCAACACTTGCCGCACAATTATTTGAATGTATATTGGTGTTAGTATTTTATAGAAAAAATATTAAAAATATGAGTATTTCAATTAAATTTGCTCGCAAGAAAAATGCTTTTTCTCTTTTTTCATATAGCTGGAAATCATTAGCTATTCAGGTAGCAGAGCTGTTAAGATATCGGACAAGCTCTTTCATATTATTAGCATATCTTGACCCTACTGCTGTTGCTATCTATTCTATAGGTTTTCGTTTAATAGAATATGCAAACCAAATGGTCGTTAGCGCTATCGGAGTGTTTGTTCCTGTATTCTCCGTTATTGATGGTCAAAGTGATAAAGAATCACTAATATTTTACTTGCAAAAAGTATTGAGATACAGCGTTATTATATCTATATATGTAATGGGGAGCGTTTATATTCTTGGCAAACCTTTCATTGTGGCATGGATGGGCGATGAATATATTACAAGCTTTACTGTTACAGCTATACTCGTTTTGCCAATGACATTTGCACTGATTCAAAACCCTTCCATCTCTGCGCTTTACGGCACGAATAAGCATCAACACTATTTGTTAATTAATATATTTGAAGGGATTATGAATTTAGCACTAAGCGTTTATCTTACCAGTAAATATGGACTTATTGGAATGCCTTTTGGTGTTGCGTTCCCAATGTTTATTTCCAAGGTAATTGTTCAACCGATTTTTGTATGCCGTGCTTTAGAAACACGCGTGTTTACCGTGTTTAATAGGCATTATTGGATAAATATTTTAAAGTCTTCGATTCCATTTTTAATTTTTATTCTATTTTTCAAAAATTCATTGCATTCAACCTATATCAGCATATTCCAGCATGGAATAATTCTGACCGCATTCTATTGTGTTTATGCGTGGTTTTTTTTGTTTACGAAAGACGATCGTAAAACTATTAAAAATTTGCTGATTTTTACAAAATCTTCTTAATCTTTTTCAACAACCTGATTTCACGATCCGGCCGAGCAATGTGTCCAGTGCGCGAAGTTTTATATCCCACCCACAGTTCCGACGGATAAATTCCACGGCATCGACGGCTCGCTTTTCTCTGACTGCATCGTTTTCTATCAGATCCAGCAGGGTATGGGCAAAGGCTTCCACACTCCGCTCCGCTGTAAAAACGAGCGCTTCCGCACCATCTGGCAATCCTTTAGCTACATCCGGCGTGGTCAAGACGGGAACACCAGCGGCCATGGCTTCAAGGATTTTATTCTGCACGCCTCGCGCGGTTCCGAGCGGAGCTATGGATACAGTCGCGACGGCAAGATACGGACGAACGTCAGGCACGTATCCGGTCACTTCGATTCCCGGAATCGACGCCAGCCCAAGGACGCTTTTTGCTGGCCTGGCGCCGACGATGGTAAAGCGCGCATCTGGATAGACTTCGCGGATTGCACTCCAGACATGTCTCGAAAAAAAAACCACGGCCTCGGCATTGGGCGGGTAATCCATAACCCCAACAAACACAATGTTTATACCGTCGATCTTTCGGGAAAGCGTGGAAAAATAATTTGCGTCAACGCCGTTTTCAAGAATATCAACTATAATCCCTGGAATGTATTGACGAAAGAGTTCGGCCTCATTCCTAGATACAACGCAAGACGCATCGAACGTAGCGGCTATTTTCCGCTCATAGGCGAGTAGGGTCCGGCTCTCGCGCCGATAAATCCAGCGCATCGGCCAATAGGATGTCCGGGCAAGGCTCTCCCACTTTAAAGAATCCACGTCGCAAAAGTGCATGATTTGAGGAACTCCCCGGCGATTTTCCACATACTGGGCCATGGAGCTTGAAAAAACGATAACAGCGTCAAACCGGCTTTCTGTCAGTTCCACATCGACCAAGCTTTGCAAGGCTGAATTTCTGAAGTATCCAAGGGACAGAGGTCGGCCCCGCAGAAACGCCAATAGCGTTCCACTGAGTTGGCGCCATCGGGGATGATCCGGCGCAAGCACTTTTACCCCTGATTCTTCCTCAAGCATTTCCGCGTTCTTGCGCGTTCCGGTATGCGCCAACGATCCGACGACGACTTCATGCGTTTTGCGGAGGCGCTGAATCTGGTGATACACCGGGATACGATCGCCGCGATCGGGCGGAAAAGGAATTCGCTGACAAAGGTAGAGTATCTTCATGGACTGATGCTTGCGTTGGATTGGAACTTCCGAACTGTCGCGAAGCGTGGCTTTTTTCGCCGTGGCGGTTTCGTGTTTGCTTCCGCGGTCGCCGCTAAGAGTGCCGCTTTAGCGACCTCCGGTGATAATGCGAGTGAATTTTGGTAGATAGCGTTGTAGCAACCAGTAAAGCCCAAGTGCTACCACGGCGACGACAATCACCAGAAGAAAATAAACCGTGGTTAGAGAGCCGTCCGATTCCGGGCGGAAAACGGCAAATACACGATTGCGCAATCTGCTTAAAAACAGCGGATCATGCACGGCGAAGACAAAAAAAGAGGCCGAGGCGAGAAAGGTGTTCACACGCGCCTTGCCGGTTTTCAGCAGATACGCGGCCAAGGCAAAACTGGCGGCGACGCCAATCAAAATGGCGGAATTGTTGACACAGGACAGATACAGACGGATATCGGGAACATACAACCTCGTCAGCACATTAACAATGGCAATCGGTGGATAGAGCATGAAAGCCCATTTCGCCATCTTGTCGGCATCATCAATGACATTGCGTTTATTGATGCCAAACCAAGCGCCAGCGGTGAAAAAAAACAGGGCCTTACTGTCCAGCCCTTGCCCGGCCAGCCACGGCAAGTACATTTGCCACCATTCGAAAAACCACAGAATGCCTAAAATACTGACTGTATAGAGCCGGAATTTTTTCACGAGGAAGTATATGACCGGCGTCAAGAACACCATGACCATCAGGTCACGGATGAACCAAAACTGATAGGCAATGGGATAATAGTTCGCGACCTTTGCCCCATCATGTGGCAGCGCCCACAACGCTTGCAGCAGATACTGCCAGGTATATTCTTGCGTGTCGCTAAAAAATGAAGAAAGTATCGGAGCATGGTAAACGGTATAGAACACCGCCAGAGATAAAAGATTCCAGAACAGATAAGGGATGAGCAGAGTTTTCGCCCGGCTTTTCAGTTTTTTCACATAGACGCCACCGGTGAATTTGTCTATATGAAGAAAAAATAGGAATCCTGATATGAAGAAGAAGGTTGGAACGCATATACGGCCTAGCGTTTGTGAGAAGAACTCGCGACAAATGGTCGATACTGGAAGCAGGGTATCATTGCCTATCTGCCCTGCCACGATGTTGACCGTGGCAGGATAATTATGCAGTAGCAATACCCCGATGATCAGCGGAAAGCGTAAGAAATCAATAACCGCTGATTGCAGATCTGGCTTCAAATTTTGACAGGCATTCCGGCTTTCTGTTAAACGCTTTTTCATCGTTCAGTTCTAGCGTTTAGTAAAAAAATCAGTGGGTTGATGGCTAGATATAATTGGTGGCGTTGCTTTTTCCATCCTTTCAATGATGCGAATGAGCTGCACTCCCAGCATTATATGAAACGTAAGAAACGGGACAAGCAGATAATCACCAAACGACATGCTCAGGCAGTAACCGAAGAGCCCGGCTTCGAGGCCGATCAAGACATCATGGAGCGGGCGCGTTTCTTCGGTCGGTGGCTGACCGACCCATTGCAACCTACGAGATCGCCAGAAGAAACTCACAATCAGCCAAGAGTATGGGATCGCGAGAAACAAACCGCCTTCCGGCAGAACCTGACCAAACCAGGTGCTGTGCCCGACCTTGCCGCCTTGAAGGCCTGCAAAGGAATAATCAAGCAAGCCGCTATCGAATTGCCCCTCCAACTGTGCGCGATAAGGGGCCTTGGCCCTGGAAAAATTGAGTACGCCGACACCGAATATCGGATGATCCTTGAATATGAGCCATCCCGCATGCCAAAGCACCTGACGTGAACCCGCTGAATATTCAGCCTCCGGTGCTTCGGTGTTTTGTTCAATGGTGTTGAGACGGGCTATATAGTCGTCGGATAATAATGGAACCACCGTCAGGAAGACCAGGAAGTAGCATATCCCAATCCATATCTTTTTCCGTGAAATCAGCAGCAGATAGAGGGAAGCGGCGGCAAGCCCAAGAAATCCCGAGCGAGAATTGGTGAAAATGATCATGCCGGCAATCAGGATGGTGGCATCCAGTCCGAATATTTTTTGCCAGCGTTCTTTGGCGGTAAAAAGTTTATGCGCCGCCAGCGGCAGGAACAGTACCCCGAGCGAGGCTACCATGTTGCTATCGCCCTGGCCGCCCAAGCTTTCAAGTCGTGAATTGCCTCCGAAATGCTGCTCCCACCCCCAGAGGGAAAACAGCATCGCCATGAGCAGCAAGATATCAATCAGTAGAAGGGCCTGTTGCTTTTCCCGTAGTATGCCGAGGATCAGCCAGTAGAGAATCAGCGCTCTATAGGAATCTCCCACATAACTCCAGACCATGGGGTGGGACGGCAGATCCGCAAAGAGCACGGAAGCGGTCATCGCCAGGCAGACCCACAGCGCCAGCCACCATTCCCGGACAGAGAGGGCTTCGGTTTTGTTCTCTTCACTCCTTAAAAAGCCAAGCAACGCACCGGCAATGCTCACTTTAAAAAGGATCATCCCTGTGTCTTGGCCCCAAAACAGGGCAGTAGGGCGGATAATGTGGGCGGAGAGATAAATCGCCAAACACCAAAATGGACGCCGCACCCCGATGGCGACAATAAACGGCAGACAGAGATAGAAGAGCAGGACTCGCATGGATGTATGGCTCCTATCGGCGCGAGATAATCCGGCGGAAACTTGTCGGCAGCTTGTTCACTAAATCCGGCAGAGTGCAACTGGCACGACCTGATTTTCCGCAAAAGCTGCATTTGCGAAACTTCTCTGACGACGGTTTCAGGCAGCGGGAGCCTGCTTCAACAGGAAACCGCCCCGTTCCAGATTCAACAGGAATATCTGACTGCCTGATCCCAAGGATGAATCCCGTTAACCTGGGTAGCGCCTGTTCAGATGCATGCACCGGTCGTACAACTCGCGGTGGCGTCGCACCATCAGGCCAAATTCGAATATGTCTTCACACCGTTTGCGATTCTCCGCGCCAATAACGGACCGGAGCGCGGCATCATTGAGCAGTGCCGCCAACGCGCACGAATACGCGCCCGGGTCGCCTGGAGGAACGATAAAACGACGATTCGCTTGTCCTACCATCTCTTTCACGTCGCCGACATCCGTGCTTACAACCGGAAGGCCGCTTGCCATCGCTTCAAGGACGGCAATCGGCATTTGTTCGCTATGGGACGACAGGCAGAAAACGTCGAACCGCCGGATGGCCGGCGCTGGATCGGCGTGGTGCCCCAACAGGGTTACCCGACCTCCCAGCCCCGCCGTGCGTATCTGTTCTTCAAGCGCCGCCCGTTCCGGTCCTTCACCCACAATCTGCATGACAACCTCGCTCTGCGCCAACCGTGCAAAGGC
>WRJV01000271.1 GCA_009778415.1 Clostridiales bacterium
CAACTACAAACTACCAACTACCGACTACCAACTACCAACTACCAACTACCGACTACAAACTACCAACTACCAACTACCAACTACCGACTACCAACTACCAACTACCGACTACCAACTACCAACTACCAACTACCAACTCAACACTACCAACTCAACACTACAAAAGGAGGCGAAAAAATGTATGATGTCATAATAATCGGAGCGGGCCCCGCAGGGCTATCGGCAGGGATATACTCCGGAAGAAGCTTACTTAAAACGCTGATAATCGAACGGTCGAAGACAGGGGGGCAAGCAGTTGTGACAAATGAGATAGACAACTACCCCGGTGCAGAGGGCGAGGAAACAGGCCCTACCCTCATTGCAAAGATGGTCAAGCAGGCAGAGCATTTCGGCGTGGAGCGAGTAGCGGACGAAGTCGTGGACGTGGACTTTGAAGGCGACTTGAAGAAAGTAATATGCAGCAAAGGCGAATACTTGGCGAAAGCCGTAATCATAGCCAGCGGCGCTTTCCCGAGGCTGATGGGATGCAAGGGTGAGGCAGAGTTCACGGCAAAAGGCGTGTCGTACTGCGCGACCTGTGACGCGGCGTTCTTCGAGGATCTTGAGGTGTACGTGGTGGGCGGAGGCGACAGTGCCATACAGGAAGCGCTGTTCATTGCCCGTTTCGCACGGAAAATAACCATCATTCAGAACCTGCCAGAGCTGACGGCAGCAAAATCCATGCAAAAGAAAGCATTTGACAATCCGAAATTCAGTTTTGTTTACAACTCAGTTGTTGAAGAGGTGAAAGGCGAGAGCGGCTTGCTAGACACCATCGTCATCAAAAATGAGCAGACAGGCGAGTTGACGGAATTCAACGCCGATCCGGAAGACGGGACATTTGGCCTTTTCGTCTTCATCGGGCTGGTACCGCGCACGGACATCTTTGAAGGCAAAATCGAGATGGACAGGGGATACATTCCAACTGACGAGAACATGCGGACAAACGTACCGGGCGTTTACGCAGCCGGCGATTGCAGGATAAAACCCCTGCGCCAAGTCGTCACAGCGGCGGCAGACGGCGCTATAGCGGCAGTTCACGCAGAAAAATACATAGAAGGAGGTGAATAGTAGTATGATTGCAGTTGACAAAGAAACTTTTCAAGCTGAAGTGAAGGATGCAGGCGGGCTGGTGCTGGTCGATTTCTGGAGCGAAAGCTGCGAATCCTGCAAAGCGCTGATGCCAGACGTTGAAGCACTGGCAGAGAAGTACGGCCAGCAGGTGAAATTCGCAAAACTGGATGTTGCAAAAGCGAGAAGGCTGGCGATCGGGGAAAAAGTCCTAGGGCTCCCGACCATAGTCCTCTATAAAGACGGCGAAAAAATTGACGAAGTGAACAAAGACGACGCAACGGCGGGCAACATTGAAGCCATGATTCAGAAAAATCTGTAAAGGAGGTAAATTCATGCGTCTTGAGCTAGGAAAAATAAAAATTAACGACGTGCAGTTCGGCGACGAAATGAAAGTTGACAAGGGAACGCTGTATGTCAACAAAGCAGCAATCGCAGAACTTGTTTTGGAAGATGAGCACATTAAAAGCGTAGAGGTAGAGCTTGCAAAGCCGGGCGAAGAAACAAGGATCACCCCGGTGAAAGACGTTATAGAGCCAAGGGTAAAAGTCAGCGGCAATGGCGGCGTCTTCCCTGGGCTAATCAACAAAGTGGCAACTGTAGGGGAAGGGCGCACACACGTGCTCAGCGGGGCAGCAGTCGTGACATGCGGCCGGATTGTCGGCTTTCAGGAAGGCATCATCGACATGAGCGGCCCCGGGGCAGAATACACGCCGTTTTCCAAGTTGAACAACATCTGCCTAGTCATCGAGCCGGCAGACAACCTGCTGCAGCACGATTATGAGGCAGCAGCAAGGATGGCAGGGCTGAAAGCGGCGGCATTGATCGGGAAGGCTGGGCTTGATGCCACGCCGGACGAAGTGGAAGTGTACGAGACGAAGACGCTCAAAGAAAGCACGGCAGAGCTGCCGGGGCTCCCTAGGGTCGCCTACGTGTACATGCTCCAGACACAGGGCCTGCTCCACGACACCTACGTGTACGGGGTGGACGCAAAGAAAATCGTCCCGACGATCCTGTACCCCACAGAGGTGATGGACGGCGCAATAGCGTCAGGCAACTGCGTTTCTGCCTGCGACAAGAACACGACGTACCACCATCAGAACAACCCGGTCATCAAAGAGATGTACGCCAACCACGGGAAAGACTTCAACTTCGTGGGCGTCATTGTCACGAATGAAAACGTGTACTTGGCAGATAAGGAGAGATCGTCTGACTGGTCGGCAAAGCTCTGCGAGTACCTCGGCCTCGATGCGGCGATCATATCCCAAGAGGGTTTCGGCAACCCCGACACCGACCTCATCATGAACTGCAAAAAAATTGAAGAAAAAGGCGTAAAAACAGTAATCATCACCAACGAATACGCAGGCAGGGACGGTGCCTCGCAATCCTTGGCAGACGCGGACCCAAAGGCTGACGCAGTGGTTACAGGCGGCAACTCAAACGAGCTGATAACCCTCCCGGCAATGAAGAGGGTGATCGGCACGCTTGCCTTCACCGACAGAATCGCAGGCAGCTTCGACGGGAGCATGAAGCCAGACGGGAGCATTGAAGCGGAGATACAGGTCATAACGGGAGCAACCAACGAGATCGGCTTCAATAAAATGTCAGCGGTTTCCTATTGATTAACAGCAACAAAATTCAAAGAAAGGAAGAACGATTCATGAACATGTTTGACGGGAAAAAAGTAGTCATCATCGGAGACAGGGACGGAATCCCCGCGCAGGCTGTGATAGAGTGCTTAAAGGGCACGGGAGCAGAAGTGGTGTTTCATTCCACCGAATGCTTTGTCTGAACGGCTGCGGGAGCAATGGACCTAGAAAACCAGAACAGGGTGAAGAACATGGCGGAGAAGTACGGAGCAGAAAACCTTATAGTGCTTCTTGGCGCAGCGGAAGCGGAGGCAGCAGGGCTGGCCGCCGAGACCGTCACAAACGGAGACCCTACCTATGCAGGTTCATTGACCGGAGTCCAGTTGGGGCTCAGAGTATACCATGTCGTAGAACCGGAATTCAAAGAAGCGGTAGACAGCGCAGTCTATGACGAACAGATCGGGATGATGGAAATGGTGCTGGACGTCGACGAAATCATCGCGGAAATGTCCTCGATGAGGGAGCAGTACTGCAAGTATTAGCCGCAAATTTGCGAAACTAGAGAAAGGAAGGAGAAAATGAGCGAAATCAAAGTCGTGCATTACATAAACCAGTTCTTCGCCGGGATCGGCGGAGAGGAAAAAGCGGACGTGAAACCGGAACTGCGGGAAGGGACAGTCGGCCCAGGCATGGCCCTTGAGGCGGTCTTCAAAGACGATGCCAAAATAGTCGCCACCGTAATTTGCGGAGACTCGTACTACAACGAAAATATTGAAAGCGCCACGGCTGAAATCCTCGAAATGGTGAAGCAGAGCAAGCCCGACCTGTTCATTGCAGGCCCTGCGTTCAACGCCGGCAGGTACGGCGTGGCATGCGGTTCAGTGTGCAAAGCTGTGAAGGACGAATTGAACATACCTGTTGTCACAGCCATGTACCCGGAAAACCCGGGCGCGGATTTGTTCAAAAAAGACCTGATAATAGTTGAAACGGGGAATTCAGCGGCAACTATGAGGAAAGCTGCGCCGCTGCTAGCAGGAGTTGCGCTCAAGCTCGCCCACGGGGAGGAGCTGGCAGGCCCCGAAGAGGAAGGCTACATCCCAAGAGGGATAAGGAAGAACGTGTTTTTGGAGGAGACAGGGGCAAGAAGGGCCGTTGACATGCTAGTCAAGAAAATCAACGGCGAGAGCTTCAAGACGGAGTACCCGATGCCGGAATTCGACAGGGTACCGCCAAACCCGGCGGTCAAAGACATGTCAAAAGCAAAGCTGGCCTTAGTCACATCAGGCGGTATCGTCCCCAAGGGGAACCCCGACCACATAGAATCCTCCAGTGCCTCCAAGTATGGCAAATACGACCTCGAAGGGTTTGACGTGCTGACATCGGAAAGCCACGAAACCGCCCACGGAGGCTATGACCCGGTTTATGCCAACCTGGACCCGAACAGGGTGCTCCCCCTCGACGTGGTGAGGGACATGGTGAAAGAGGGCAAAATCGGGTCGCTTCACCGCTACCACTACGCCACAGTCGGAAACGGCACATCTGTTGCGAACGCGAAAAAATACGCTGCGTCGCTGTCGAAGGACCTGATAGCGGACGGAGTTTCGGCAGTCATCCTCACATCCACCTGAGGGACCTGTACGCGTTGCGGTGCAACGATGGTGAAAGAAATAGAGCGAGCAGGGATTCCCGTGGTGCATGTTTGCACGGTCGTACCTATTTCACTGACAGTTGGAGCAAACAGGATCGTCCCTGCGGTGGCGATTCCGCATCCTCTCGGAAACCCGGCGCTAACACCGGAAGAAGAGAAGAAACTCAGAAGGAAAATTGTTGAGAAGGCGCTGACTGCCCTGCAGACAGAAGTGGATGATCAGACGGTCTTCGAACGGGATTATTAAGCAGCTGCGTTGCGGCTGAATACATGGGAGCACGGATGCTTGCCGGCGGTGCCGGCGAGCATCCGGAGCGACGTTGACAGACGGAGGATAAGATATGGTTTACCCTGTATTGAAGGGCGCAGGCTATGCCCTGATCAACACGCCGGACATGATAATGCAAAACGGCACCACCCAGACAACAGAAAAAATAGTGAACCCGGGCTCAGAGTACTTGAAAGCGCTCCCTGAGCACATCAGGAGCTACGAACAGGTAGTGAACTATGCCCCGAACCAAGTCTACATAGGGAACATGAGGCCGGAAAGCCTCAGAAGCTACGAAATGCCGTGGCATGACAAAGGCGCGGAAAATGCCAGCCGCTTCGGGAAATTCGGTGAGATCATGCCACAGGACGAATTCATACTGCTGATGAAAATGGCAGACGCCTTTGAGCTCGTGATGATTGAAAAAGGCTTCATGGAGCAAGCGCGTGACAAGCTTGCGGAGCATCCGCTGTTCAAAGAAGAAGCTGCTGCCCTGCCGGGCGGCGTGGAATTGACAGAAATCGAAGCTGCGCTTGAGCAGCATGCAGAAGCGATATACCATGGCGGGAACCTGGTGGGCTGCGTTAAGAAAGCCCATGACGTGGACACAAACCTGTCGGCACATGTCTTGTTTGAGAATATTGTGGCGAAAGCATCAGGTACGCTGGCTTTCAAACACTTGATGGATAAAAACGGAATCGACGTACGGGACGTCCAATACGTGATAGAATGCTCGGAGGAAGCTTGCGGCGACATGAACCAGAGGGGCGGCGGGAACTTCGCGAAATCCATAGCGGAAAAATGCGGAGCAGTCAATGCCACCGGCTCGGACACGAGAGGTTTCTGCGCAGCGCCGGTCCACGCCTTGATTCAAGCGGCAGCCCTTGTGCAGAGCGGTGTATACGAAAACGTAGTGGTTGTAGCAGGCGGTGCCACGGCGAAGCTGGGCATGAACGGGAAAGACCACGTCAAGAAAGGGCTGCCTATATTGGAAGACGTACTGGGCGCTTTTGCGGTGATGGTGAGCAAGAACGACGGGGAAAGCCCCGTAATCCGCACGGACCTTACAGGGAGGCACACAGTTGGGACCGGCTCCTCGCCCCAAGCCGTAATCACGTCGCTTGTGACAGAGCCTCTGGACAGGAGCGGGATGAAGATCACAGACATCGACAAATTCTCGGTGGAGATGCAAAACCCCGACATCACAAAGCCTGCGGGAGCAGGGGACGTGCCGGAGGCGAACTACAAGATGATCGCGGCGCTGTCAGTGAAGAGGCAGGAGCTTGAAAGGAGCCAGTTGCCTGAGTTCATTGCGAAGCACGGCATGCCCGGCTGGGCGCCGACTCAGGGGCACATACCGTCAGGTGTGCCGTACCTTGGCTTTGCAAGGGAGGGCTTGACGGGCGGCGATTTGAACAAAGTGATGGTTGTCGGCAAAGGCAGCCTGTTCCTGGGGCGCATGACGGACTTGTTCGACGGCGTTTCAGTGGTCATCGAACGGAACCCCGGCGAGGTCGCGGAGCAGACGGAGCAGCAGGGGCAGCCGTGGCAGACGGAGCAGTCGGAGCAGCCGGCAAAAGTCAGGATCGGCCTTACGACGCTGGGCAGCGAGCACGGCATTGAAAACCTGGTTGCAGGGGCAGAGCTTGCGGCAAAGGGCGGCCCGGGTTTTGAGATAGTGCTCATCGGGCCGAAGGCAGGCACTGAGCTACAGGGGGTGGTTGCGGACACAGAAGCTGAAATGTACAGGAAAATGGAAGAGCTTTTGGACAAAAAAGACATACAGGCTTGCGTGACCATGCACTACGACTTCCCGATCGGCGTTTCCACTGTCGGCAAAGTGGTGACCCCCGGCTCGGGAAGAGAGATGCTGCTTGCTACCACGACGGGCACTGCTTCCACGAACAGGGTTGAAGCCATGGTGAAAAACGCGCTGCACGGCATAATTGCCGCAAAAGCGACCGGGATAGGGGCTCCGACTGTGGGGATACTAAACCTTGACGGCGCCCGCCAAGCGGAAAGGGCTTTAAAGGAGCTAGCTGCCGGAGGCTACAAGATCAATTTTGCAGAATCAGGGCGGGCAGACGGAGGGGCTATCATGAGAGGCAACGACCTGCTGCAGGGCACGGCAGACGTCATGGTGGCAGACACGCTGACCGGCAACATAATGATGAAGGTTTTTTCAGCCTACACGACGGGCGGAAGCTACGAGGCGACAGGCTACGGCTACGGGCCGGGCATAGGGGAAAACTACGAAAAGCTCATCTTGATCCTGTCTAGGGCATCCGGTGCGCCAGTCGTGGCAAACGCCATAAGGTACGCGGCAACGCTGGCACAGGGAAATTTAACCGGGGTTGCCAAAAAGGAATTCGCTGATGCAAAGAGGGCTGGGCTTGACGGCATACTGAAATCAATAAACAAAGACGCCGGGAAAGCCAACGATGGCAGCGGCGGGGAAGCAAGCCCACCGCCCAAGGAAGTAGTGACTGGAGAAATATCCGGCATAGACATCATGATACTGGAGGATGCGGTGCAGGAGCTTTGGAAAAACGGCATTTACGCAGAGAGCGGAATGGGATGCACGGGCCCAATCGTCAGGGTCGCAGAGGACAAGGTAGAAATTGCGGCAGAGATATTGGCAAAGGAGAAGTACATAGATGCCGAGTAAAAGCGAGCTGCTGAGGCTGATCCCAAAAGTGGACGACTTAATTAACAACGAAAAGATAACCGAGGCGGCACAGAACGCGTGCCGCCAGGTTGTCCTTGATTCCATAAGGGAGCAGGTTGACGAGACGAGGAAGAGAATTCTGCTGATGGAGGAGCATGAGGCGGCAGAACTCGACGCAGGCAGGTTGGTTGACGAGATCATTTTGCGGGTTTTGAGCAAAAATGAGATGAGCTTGAAAAAGGCTGTGAATGCCACCGGCGTGATACTGCACACGAACCTTGGGAGGGCGCCTTTGAACAGGGGCATCAAGGAAGCAGTTTGGGAAATTGCAGAAAACTATTCTACGCTGGAATACAACGTAGAAACAGGGGCGAGGGGGTCGCGGTACGACCACGTCCAAGGCTTGATAGCGAAAATTGCCGGCGCAGAAGCTGCAATGGCCGTCAACAACAACGCTGCTGCGATTTTGCTTGCACTGAGCACTCTGGCAAAAGGATGCAAGGTCGCCGTTTCGCGAGGTGAGCTTGTGGAGATAGGCGGATCGTTCCGCGTTCCGGAAATCATGGAGCAGAGCGGCGCAAAACTAGTTGAAGTAGGGGCGACGAACAAAACGCACCTTTCCGACTACAGAAAAGCAGCGGAAGGAGGCGTGGAAGGCGGCGGCGCGGGAGCACTGCTAAAAGTCCACACGAGCAACTACAAGATTGTAGGATTCACCGAGGAAGTGCCGCTTGCTGAACTGGTAAAACTGGGGAGTGAATACAGCATCCCGGTAATACACGACCTAGGCAGCGGGGCGCTCATAGACCTTGCGAAGTACGGGGTTTCAGGGGAGCCAACCGTCCAGGAAAGCATTCTTTCCGGAGCGGACGTGGTATGCTTCAGCGGAGACAAGCTACTGGGAGGACCCCAGGCAGGCATTATCGCCGGCAAGAAAAGCGCAATCGACAAAATGAAGAAAAACCCTTTGACAAGGGCGTTCAGGATTGATAAACTAACACTGGCTGCGCTGGAAGCTACGCTTAGGCTGTACCTTGACCCGGAAAGCGCCGTCAGCAGCATCCCTGTCCTGTCTATGATGACGATGCCGCTCAAAACCATAGAAGAAAGGTCTGCCCGTTTGTGCAGCTTGCTCGCAGGTAAATTGCAGGACTGCACCGTTTTTGTCGAAGACGGGCATTCCCAAGTAGGGGGTGGGGCTATGCCGCTGCAAAACCTCCCGTCGAAGATAGTCAACATCAAGCCTGCAAGACTGACAGTTCAGGAATTGGAGAGCCGCTTGAGGGGCAGCAAGCCTCCGGTCATTGTGCGGATACACAAAGACCATGTCTGCCTTGACGTAAGGACCATGAGGGACGAAGAATTCCCGCTGGTGGCAGACGCTTTTGAAGAGGCGCTGAATTCAGTAGGCGACTTTGAAGAATTTTGGGAATAGATGGGTGCTGGTGTGCCTTCCGGTCTTCAAAACCGGTGCGGGGAGTGAGCAGCTTCCTGGGTGGGTTCGATTCCCACGTATTCCCGCCAAAGAAAACATATCTTGGCAGCCCTTTGGTTTGAAAACGCCAAACCAAGGGGCGGTTTTTTTGAATTTTGAGAACTTTGTCGAACCACGTAAGATTCATTTAAGGATTTTGATTATTGAAATAACCCCAAAAATATGTTATTATTTCTAACATAAATCTAACAAAAGGGGAAAAGGAATATGAGAAATTTGATCAATTGTGCATGTGAAAATTGCGTGGGCTGCAACCATTGCGTAAGGGTATGCCCAATAGACGAAGCAAATGTCATTACGAGCATTAGGGGGAAAAATGTTTGGAAAATCAACGGCAAAAAATGCATCGCGTGCGGCGCGTGCATCAAGGTGTGCCACCACGGAGCTAGGCATTATGAAGACGACACAGAGCTTTTCATCCGCGACCTTGAGCGTGGCGTTAAGATCAACGTTGTTGCCGCTCCTGCGGCAAAGACCAATTTTGAGGCGGCAGGAGGGCTGGGGCGCCTTTTAGCATGGTTGAGGTCTATGGGAGCACAGCAGATTTTCGACGCTTCGCTGGGTGCAGACATTTGCGCATGGGCGCATTTGTGCTACATTCAGAGGAACGACCCAAAGCCAGTCATTTCGCAGCATTGCCCTGTTGTCGTAAACTACTTACTGAAGCACAGAGAAGAGCTCGTGAAGCATCTGTCTCCAATACATTCGCCCATGCTAAGCATGGCGGTATACATTCGCAAATATGAGAAAGCAGATGCGAAGATAGCTGCGCTGTCTCCATGCATTGCGAACGCTCACGAATTTGAGGCTGCAGGTTTTATTGATTACAATGTCACATTAAACAAACTACAAGAACTTATTGAGGCAAACAAAATCGTGATGCCAAAGCAGGATAGCGGCTTTGACCGGTTTGAAGCGAGTCTTGGTTCGTTGCAAGCTTCTCACAACAGCTTTATGGAAAATGTCGATCATTGCATAGGAGAATCGTTCCGCATCGACAAAGCAGAAGGCCAGTGCCTGGTTTACAAAGCCTTGGACGAGTACGCGAGGCAACCCGAAACGAAGCTGCCAACTTTTTTTGGCGCGGCGCACTGTCACGCGGGGTGTCATTTGGGGACCGGGTGCAGAGGCGGCGGCAATATTTTTGAAATCAACACCGTAATGAACAACTTGCGGCAGCCTACGGCTCATTTGGGCAAAAAACGGCACCGTGACGAGCTGTTTAAAGTGTTTGACAAAAAGCTGAGGCTTTCTGACTTTGTGAGGAAGCACACACCAGCTCCGGTTCAGAGCATACGAATATCGCAGGAAGATATTGGCGAAGCCTTCGCTTGGCTGGGAAAGTTCGACGAAGCTGCTATGAATTTTAACTGCGGGGCATGCGGGTGCGAGACATGCTTTGAAATGGCAGAAAGAATTGCAAAAGACATTGCAGTCCCGTCGCAATGCATGGAAAAGGCTAAACGCGAAGCGCATTGGGCGTGTGCGGAAGACAGCAACTTGCTAAAGACAAACCTGCAAAACCTAGAGGAATTTTTTCAGAAACACTCGGTGGCAGAGGCGAAAAGTGCCTAGCCCAGAATCTGAAAAGGGCGCAAAACAAGAAAACTATGGATTACTCAGCACCTGTAATATATAATAGGAAATAAAAAATGCAGGAGTCGGCTATGTGGACGCCTGCTTGTGAAAGGGAGGTGCC
>WRJV01000272.1 GCA_009778415.1 Clostridiales bacterium
CGGCGAGCTTGCGGCAGAAGTCATGGCAAAAGCCGCAGTCCGGGCGGCGCGGGCCGCAAAGCCGGCCTTTGGGCTTATGGCAGCGGAGGATTTTGCGTGATCAGATCTTCACAAAGCCGGGCTTTCTGTTCTCAAATGTCGAAACATACCTGAACCCCGACGATTTGAGGGTTTCAACTGCTTGATGGTAATCGCGTCCGACGTCCGCCGCTTTGTGGGCGTCGGACCCTATTGTGATTATCTCGCCCCCCAGGCTCTTGTAGAGCTTCAGGATGTCGCTTGACGGCATGGTCCTTGCGCCCATGCCGTAACTGCGGCTTGAGGTGTTGAACTCAAGGCCTTTGCCGTCTTCAACCAGGGATTTCAGAATGCTTTCGATGACCTCCATGTAAGGCGAATAGTCAGGCACCGGGTCAACGTACCTGTCGACTACGTTGAAATGCCCCACAACGTCGTAGTTGCTGTATTCTGCCAGACAGCTCGCCATGTACGTGTAGAAATCGTAAAGCCCCTCCGCAGCGTCCCTGTTTTTGAAATATTGAGTATCCAGCGCCTGGTCCAGCGCGGCATGGAAGGAGCCCAGCACGAAATCGTAGGGGTACCCGTTTGCCGCGCTTTCGCATTTGGCGAGGGTGCCCCCGCTTTGGATGCCAATTTCGATGCCCTTCACGACTTTGATCCGGCCATTGTAGGACTCTGCTGCTTCAGCGAGTTTTTTGTTGTATTTTTCGAAATCAAGAACGAACGGGAAGTCTGGGTCAGGGTAATCCGGATCGAAATGGTCCGTCACCGCAATTTCCGCAACCCCAATTTTCAATGCAAAATCAATCATTTCCTCCATCGGCGTTGAGCTGTCGTCAGAAAAATTCGTGTGAATGTGATAATCGTACATTTTTTACTTTATTTCCTTCCGTTTCTCTGGTATAATATGCAATATTATACCATGTTTATTAGAAAATAGAAAGACAGGCCTATGCAGAGCAAAAACGGCAATGCCGAAAAAAACGAAAAAGAATTAATTAGGAAAGCCAAGGGCGGCGACGAGGGCAGTTTTGAAGCCCTTATTTCGTCGTGCAAAGGCAAGGCTTACAACGTAGCGCTGAGGTACATGGCAAACGAAGAGGACGCCCTTGACGCGCTGCAGGAAAGCTTCATCAAAATCTTCAGGCATCTTGACAAATTCAACGAGCAGAGCAGGTTTGACACTTGGGTTTACAAAATAGTGGTGAACTCATGCAACGACATGCTGAGGAAAAGCAAAAAAAACCAGTACGCGGATTCGGTCTACAGATACGACGGCGGGGACGAGGCAGCCATTGAGATAGTGGACAAAAGCCCGGGGCCACCAGAGCTTCTTGAGAGGAAGGAAGAAAGCGCGTACATACTGAACTGCCTCGAACGCGTAGGCGTCGAACACAAAGAAATTCTTGTGCTAAGGGACATCCAAGGGTTTGCGTATGATGAAATTTCCGAAATCCTCGACTGCCCTGTCGGCACTGTCAAGTCGAAGATTTCAAGGGCAAGGCAGAAATTGAAGGAAATATACCTGCAAAACTAGGAACAAAATTGTTATTGATGCGTCTAAATGTTATATTGGGTTTCTTCGTAAGAAAAGAAGAAAGGAGGAGCAAATGGACTGTGAAAATGTAAAAAAATCGCTTTCGCTATACATCGACGACGAACTTGAGCAGAACCAAATAGAGGAAATAGAAGAGCATCTGGGCATATGCGAAGTTTGCATGCATGAGTGCGAAGATTTGCTCAAAGTCGCCATGCTGCTGCGCACGGTTCCAGAGGCGCCTCTTCCGGACGGGTTCGACAAAAGGCTGAGGGCGGCGATCCGCGATGAAAAAGACAAAGATAATGCAAAAGAAAAAGAAAAAGAAAAAGAAAAATATGCCGTAGCTTCAAGGACAGACGAAGCCCCGGTAAAGGCAGTCCAAACATCGAGGGCCAAAAGAGCCGCTGCTGCAAGAAGCAGGTGGAGGATGGTATCCGGGCTGGCCGCAGTTTTCGTAATTGGTATTTTTTCGATTATAGTGTATAATAATATGGACGTGTTCGTGCCGTCTTCTTTGGACGGCGCAGGCGAGCTCATGGGTGCTGCCGCCGGCGGCGCCAACATGGAGAGCGGCTTTGGCTCCGGCAACGACGGCGACAAGTTCAAGGCGCTTGACGAAAGCGATGTCAGCCAGGGAGCTGATGACGGCAGTGCAGCAGCAGACGGCGGCGCTGATGTTGCCACAGACGACGTTGCCGCAGGCGACGCTGCCGCAAACGACGCTGCCCCTACACCGCAAGAGGAGCAGGAGGCAAAGGAGCCGCAGCCTCCCCAGCAAGAAGCTGCATTAGTGGACACCACGCCGGCCGGGTACGTGGACCTGGGCCAGGAGGCCAGCGCTGCCGAGCCCGCCAATGATGCTGCGGTTGAGGCCAACAGGTCCCTCCAAGAGCCCGGAAACGACAACAGGGACAAATTGACAGCTGACTACTATTTGAAGCGCCTGGCAGACGGGCTGGCCGGTTACGAATACAATGTGACGGACTATACAAAAGTGTCAGACGACCTTTGGGTTTTCTATGTTGACATTACACTCGTTGACGAGGTTTCCGAGGACGAAATCGTTAAAAACTATCTTTATTTTGGCCAGGACGGAGCGCTATGGAGGGAAAACATAGATTAGTGATCATAGACGGCAACAGCCTACTCAACAGGGCTTATTACGCTATGCAGAAGCCGATGATGACGAAAGAAGGACTGTATACCCATGGGGTATACGGTTTTCTTAATATGCTGGCGAAAATTCAGAAGGACTACGAGCACGAATACATAGCGGTGGCGTTTGACAGGAAAGCGCCGACGTTCCGGCACATTGAGTACGCCGAGTACAAAGCCGGCAGGAAAAAGATGCCGCCGGAGCTCGCGATGCAGATGCCGCTGCTGAAAGAGGTTTTGTCCGCGATGGACATAAAAATGCTCGAGATCGACGGCTTCGAAGCCGACGACATCATCGGCACGGTGGCGAAAAAAGCTGAGAGGGCCGGGCTTTCCCCTCTGGTCATCACCGGAGACAAAGACGAGCTGCAGCTCGCCTCAGAGATGACAAGCGTCATCATAACCAAAAAAGGCATTACGGATTTTGAATTGTACGACAAAGCTGCCATGATAGAAAAGTACGGGTTCACCCCCCAGCAGTTCATCGACTACAAGGGCCTCATGGGGGACCAGTCCGACAACATACCGGGCATACCCGGAGTCGGCGAAAAAACCGCGCAGAAGCTTATAATAGAGCATGGCAGCGTGGAAGCCCTGGTAGAGGCGCCGGACAAAATCCCAAACGAAAAGCTGAGAAACAAAATAATTGAAAACAGCCAGCTTGCGCTCATGAGCAAAAGGCTGGCTACGATCAACACGGATGTTCCTATCCCGTTTGAGCTGGAAGAACTCAAAGTGGCCACGCCCGATTTCAGCAAGCTGATCGACGTTTACGTCAAGCTTGAATTCAACAGTTTTTTGAAAAAAATGAATACGAGCGAAACCGGCGCGGCCAAACTGAAAAGCAGGGCCGTGAAGACAGCGTACTCTATTACAGGCAGGACGACGGTGCAGTCCAAGGGCGAACTGGACATGCTGGTGCAGAGCGTTTCAGACTCTGGAAGCCTCATACTGAAAGTCTACAGCGACAGGAACCACCGGGACGTGCCGGAGATACTTGGGGTGGGGGTGCTCGCAGGTGAGAACTGCTTTTTTTTAAGCGGGGAGGAAACAGGGCTGCTGCACGAGTTTTTTGCCGCACTGGCAGAAATCGCGCCTCAGATAACAGGGCACAACCTCATATCGGACTACTACGCGCTGCTGGCAAGCGGCTACGCCGGCTGCCTAAACACTTGCTTCGACACCGAAGTCGCGCAGTACGTGATCGAGCCGGGGAAAAGCAATTACGAGTTAAAAACATTGATGCTGGAGTATTTCAGCGAAGACATCGAAGACGAGAAGGCTTTTTTGAGCTCGAATGCCCAGGTCGACTTGTTTTCGGCTGCGGATCCCGGGTACTTGGAATATACGGAAATATGGTGTACATCGGTCAGTGCGCTGAAAAACGCAATGATCGAGAAGATCGCATCTGAGGGCCTTTGCGACGTGTACTACAAGGTTGAGCTGCCGCTGATCGGAGTCTTGGCAGACATGGAAATGCATGGCTTCACGGTCGACAAGAAAATCCTTGAAGATGCCGGGGAAGAAATTTCTAAGCAGCTTGACAGGCTTTCCAGCGGCATAATTGAACACGCCGGAGAAGAATTCAACATAAATTCCACGCAGCAGCTGGGACGCATACTGTTTGAAAAGCTGGGGCTGCCGACGGGGAAAAAGCTGAAAACCGGGTATTCCACCAATGTGGAAGTGCTTGAAAAACTGGCAGGCAAGCACCCGATAATCGAACTGATACTGGAATACAGGCTCCTTGCCAAGCTTAAAGGGACGTACATAGACGGGCTGCTGCCCCTCATCCACAAGGACGGAAAGATACATGCGCATTTCAGGCAGACGGTGACGGCGACCGGAAGGATAAGCTGCACGGAGCCGAACCTGCAGAACATCCCTACAAGGCGCGAAGAAGGGAGAAAGATACGCAAAGCGTTTGTAGCAGGGGAGGGCCGCTGCCTCGTCGGCGCCGACTACTCGCAGATCGAGCTTCGCGTGCTTGCGCACATGTCGGGCGACCCTGAACTCGTCCAGGCGTTCAACGACGGCGTTGACATCCACAGGCTGACCGCTTCGAGAGTGCTGGGGATACCGGAGGGCGAAGTGACCGCCGCACAGAGAAGCGACGCCAAAGCGGTGAATTTCGGCGTGATATACGGCATGAGCGGCTTCGGGCTGTCGTCGGAGCTCCACATTACGAGAAAAGAAGCAGAAATGTACATCGACGAGTATTTCAAGAAATACACTTTAGTCAAGCAGTTCATGGACGAGCAGGTCTTGGCGGCGAAGCAGGACGGGCACGTTAAGACCATTATGGGCAGGAAAAGGGCAATCCTGGAAATAAGCGCGGCGAACTACACGGTCAGGCAGCTGGGGGAAAGGCTCGCCATGAACAGCCCCATTCAGGGCAGCGCTGCCGACATCATAAAAATCGCGATGATAAACGTACACAAGGCACTGGCGGACGCGGGCCTTAAGTCAAAGCTGATACTTCAGGTACACGACGAGCTGATAATTGAGGCGGCAGAAGAAGAAACAGAGACGGTAAAAGAGCTTCTGGCTGAAAACATGGAGAAGGCGATGAACCTGATGGTGAAGCTCTCTGTCGGCATAAGCAGCGGAAAGAGCTGGTATGAATTGAAATGAGGGGGGCCGGCTTCAAAGTTGTAGGGCTGACAGGCGGCATTGGGTCCGGCAAATCCACTGCGTCAGCCTATCTGTCAGCAAGAGGGTACGCAGTGCTGGACGCGGACAAGATAGCCCGCGAAGTCGTGGCGCCGGGGTCTTTGGCGCTGGGGGAGCTTGTTGCCTGCTTCGGTTCGGGAATTTTAGGCGAAGGCGGAGCACTGGACAGGAAGAAGCTTGCAGGGATCGTATTCACCGACAAAGGTTCAAAAGAACGGCTGGACGCGATCATGCACGGCGCGATCATGAAGATAATGACGGAACGCATAGGCGAATTGGCGCAGTCCGGCTATGACAGCATAGTGTTCCTCGACATCCCGCTGCTCTTTGAAACAGACAGGGGCATTATGCCAAAGATGGACGAGGTATGGGCGGTGGACGCCGACGACGAGGCGAGGGTAGGGCGCGTAACCAAAAGGGACGGGGTTTCCAGGCAGCACGTGCTGAACATCATGAAAAACCAGGCCGGCAGGGAAGAACGGCGGGGTTTGGCAGACGTAACCATTGACAATTCGGGGCACCCGGATGAACTTTACAGAAGACTGGATGATTTGATTGAAAAACATGAACTGCAACAAAAGGCTTAAGCTGAAAACATTGCCAGCGGCATTGGCTGTTTTCCTAGTGCTTTCCCTTGCAAGCTGCGGCGAGAGCAGCGTTTTTCTTGCCGGAAGCAGTGAGACAAAATACAGGACTGAGAGGGTAATTTACTTGCCCATGGAAAAAGTCAGGACTCTCAACCCGATGCTGTCAAAGGACGAGGACACTTATTTCATCAGCAAGCTCATATACAACGGGCTCTTTGAATTGGACGATTGCCTAATGCCGCAGAAAATGCTGGTTGATTCATATGCTTTCAGCGAAGACAGGCTGTCGCTAACGCTCACTTTGAAGCAAGGAGTCATGTGGCACGACGGGACCGAGATGACTGCGCAGGACGTCAAGTTTTCTATTGACACTTACGTCAGCTTGTCCTATGGCAACGACACCCTGTATTCGGAATACGTATCAAACATCAGGTACGTCAACTTGAAAAAATCAGACCCATACGAACTGACCATTGTGTTTCGGAGCCCGGACAACGTTGGCGTTGAGAACCTTGTTTTCCCGATACTTCCGTCGCACCAGTTCAAGAGGGCCGCTGACCTAAGAAAGAATGCCGGCGAATTCGCGCCCATTGGGACCGGGCCTTACAAATTGTCTTCCTACAACGACCTGTCCAGGCTGATCCTGGTAGCCAACGAGGATTATTTTGGCGAGGTCCCAAGCAACCAGCTGGAGTTCATAGTGTTCCCGCAGAAGAAGGACGCCCTGAACCTGATCGACATCGAGAACATCACGATACTTGTCAACGATGAAATCGACAGGGACACTTTGACAAGCAACATGAACGTCAATACGGTCAATTTCGTTTCAAACCAAGCTGAATTCGTCGCTTTCAACATGCGGAGCGAAATAATGAGGATCAAAGAGGTAAGGCAGGCTATTGCGTGCGCCGTGGATTCAAAGGAGGTGCTTGCCAGCGCGTATTTGAAGAGCGGCGTTTTGAGCGACACCATGTACTACCCGCACTACTTCGGGAACAGCAACGGGGAAGACCCTTACGAGTTCGATTTGGACAGGGCGAGGTCCTTGATCAAAGAGGCAGGGCTTTTAGATTTAGACGGCGACGGTTTTGCTGAGGACAAGGACGGAAATGCAGTAACTGTAAGGGTTCTGGTCAATTCGGACAACCAGCCCAGGGTAGCAGCCGCGCAGATTATAAAAAACGCTCTTGACAAATTGCCTTTTGACTCGTATATTATATACTGTAGCTGGGATGAATATGCTGCCGCAATCGAAGCCGGCGACTACGACGTTTACATCGGCGGGTACTCGTTCAACGAGAGGTATGATTTGAGGGAAATCCTGCATTCCAGGTACGGCAACAAGACCGGTTATTCAAACGTTGAGCTTGACGAGCTCCTGGACGAGATGCAGTCAGGGGTTTCAAACGAGGAGAAAGCCGAAATTTTTAAAAAAGCGAATTCAATACTCAAGGACGAGCTTCCTTATTACTGCATCCTTTACAAGACGTACGGCGCGATTTCATCGAGCGCTTTCGTCGGTGAAGCGAAACCTGTCTTCAACAATTACTATAGCGATTGCGGAAGGTGGGAGTGCAAGTACGAAATACCTGCGGCCGTGGCGGAATAGGCAGACGCGCACGTTTGAGGGGCGTGTGAGCAATCGTACCGGTTCAAGTCCGGTCGGCCGCACCAAACCATAATAATCCGAACCCTTTCCATAACTGGCGAAGGGTTCGGATTTGCCATCTGTCCGAGATGGATTCGGATAATATACATGGATATGAAGAATGCTTTAGGCATTTTAAAGCGCTTTGCGCTAAATGGAGGGGATGAGACATGAATAAAGGCATGCTTGAATCAATTAGGCTGCTGCATAAAATTTCCGGTGCGCAGGCACCTCCCGTGGCTGGGATTGGTTTGGATTTTAACGTGCAGCGATCTATGTCGCCTGGTGCCTGTGGCGCATGTGGCGCCTGCGGCGCTTGCGCATGCGCAGGAAGCAGAGGTTGCATTGATGTCGATGGTGAACAACTGTGTATAAAAAGTGATCAGTGATGCACGGGCTTTCAAAAGCGTGGATCACGTTGAACCGTTCGTGCAACTTGAGATGCCGCTGGTGCTACGCCGCCGGCACGAATTATCTAGAATCTGAAACGATGGATTTTCTGCTTGCGTGCGAATTGCTCGATTTTGTCGCTGCTCTTGAGATAAAAGAAGTTGCGTTGCTCGGTGGTGAACCCACTTGCTACGATGGTTTGACAGAGTTGGTACGGTACTGTCGAAGGATTGGCATTAACTGCCAGTTGATTACAAACGGAATAAAATTAAGCGACGCAGAGTTTGTTTCCCGAATAGCCGAAGCGGGTGTTTCTTGTGTGGACATTTCACTGAAAGGCTTTTCTGCTGAGAATTATATTGCCGAAACTGGATCAGATAGATATTCTCAGGTTATGTGCGCAATAAAAAATGTTAAATCGCTGGGTTTGCCTTTCAGCGTGTCCATGGTTCTGAGCCGTAACAACATTAAGGGGTTCATTGACGGGGTCCGCGATGCGGCGAGCAGCGGCGCAAATAATTTTGCATTCTCTTTTTGCCATGATTTTTCTGCTTTGGATGCCGGTGATACAAATACAGAGTACTCCATACAGCAAAATGTCTTGGACGTTGCCGCAGGCTTTGTAAACAGTTATGAGGAATTGCGGGAAGCCACTGATGATTGTTTTGTCTTGCACCAGACGTTTCCGTTCTGCATATGGGAGCCAAACTTCATTGAGTTGCTGCGTTCTCGAAGTCAAATTTTCTCCTCATGCCAAATTTTTCGACGAGATGGGTTGATATTCGACACTGAAGGCAGGTTGATTCCGTGCAATTTCATGCACCAAGTCAAATTAGGGCGCTTTAAGGAGGATTTCAGCAGCCTTGAAGAATTTGCGTCTTTTTGGAACAGCGAAACCATTAAACAGTACTATAAAGCTATTACAACCGGCTCAGTTCCAGACGAAGCATGTTTGAATAATTGCCCGAGCTGGAAACTGTGCGGCGGCGGGTGTTTGTCCAATTGGTACAACTATTCGTTTGACAAACTCCAAAGAGCAAAAGCCGTTCGTGAAGAATCATAACCTTGTATTCAATGGTTGACGCGCTTTCTTAACTCGACAAACAGCCTAACGCATTCATCAATGTCGCTCGTTGTGGTTTGCCATGAGCAAACGCTTATCCTGACTACTGGCTCGTTGTTCCACGTCGCTCCGCCGCACCAGCACTTGCCGCTGGACTGTATCATTTTTAGCAATTCTGTCGTTTCATTTGAGTCCTCGCACCGCATTACTATCTGATTGAAGACAACCTCGTTTTCTACGATAAACCCATGTTTTTCAAGCTGGGCAGCAAAATGACTTGTCATTGCGCACAAACGGTTCACAAGCTCGTCAACGCCCGATTTCCCGAAGTATTTTAGGGTCGCCCAAAGCTCTATGCTCCTTGCGCGCCTTGACATCTCAGGTGTATAGAGCATTCCGTCCCGGTTGTCGCTGTATTGCAAATATGAGCCTGTGGCTTGCATTGCGTTTACCAGCATTGCCCTGTTTTTGCAAAGCACGATGCCGCAATCGTAGGGGGCGTTCAGGGTTTTATGCGCGTCTACCGGCCAAGAATCCGCTTTTTCAATGCCTTTCGTTAGAAACCGCGTGTTTTCACATGCTGCAGCCCACAGGCCGAATGCGCCGTCTATATGCACCCATGCATTGGCCTTGCCAGCGATGTCGCAAAGTTCGTCGATCGGGTCGAAGGCTCCGCCGTTGACATTGCCGGCTTGGATGATCAGAAGCGTGCTGCTGTCGAGGGGCGGCAGCTTGTCCAACCTTATTCGCCCCTGCCTGTCTGTGGGGACTGCTTCGGCATTTTCCTTTCCAAGGCCCAGCATCGACAGGGCTTTCCAGACGCTTGAATGCGTCTGCTTGCTGATGACCACGCGGATGGGCGGTGCCCCAAACAGGCCTTTTTCGGAGACGTCCCACCCATGCCGTGAAAGCAATTCGTTTCTTGCGGCGGCCAACCCGCAAATAATAGCCGTTGACGAGCCGCTTACAAACCCGGCGGCGGTGTTTTCCGGCAGGCCCAGCAGCTGGGCAACCCATTTTTCGCATATTTCTTCCAGTTTTGCCGCAATCGGTGAAATTACGAACAGTGCTGTGTTCTGGTCCCAGACGTCGGAAAGCCATTTGGCAGCCAGCGCAACCGGGGCAGCGCCACCGTCCACAAAGCCGAAATACCTGCCTCCAGTCTGCGCCACCGTGTTTTTTGACCCGATATCATGGAGCAGCTTGATTATCTCCTGCGGCGATCCGGGGCCTTTTGGAACCGGCTCGGAAAAAGCGCTGAGCTCGGAGAGGGTGCTGTCGGACGGAAAGACATCCATGCCCTTTACGCTGTCCAAGTAATCATAAGCGTATTTTTTTGCATCTTCAAAAAGTTCTTTTGTCTTTATCTGTTCGTTCATTTCGAGGAACAATTCTTCAAAGTACATGTGTTGACCCTTCCCTTCTAACGCGGGCGATGCCCGCAACTTCTTTGCCGCCGATGTAAACTTTTTGGATGCGGAGCTCGCTGTCAAGCAGGACAAGGTCGGCGTGTGCGCCGGGCACCAGCGAGCCGATCCTGCCTTCCAGCCCTATCGATCGGGCACTATGCGCCGTAGCTGCTGTGACAG
>WRJV01000273.1 GCA_009778415.1 Clostridiales bacterium
CACCCGCCAATATTGCGTTTACCATGGCAACGACTTGGTTTGCCAATGTGCGGGTGTCTTTGAACACCGACATCGCCTGGGTTCCGGCAAGCATGTTCTTGACGGATATTATGTCGCAGTCCTGGCCTGTGACTACAGGGAAGCCGCTGACGCCCTCATACCCTGCGCCAACCAAGGCATTGGTGACGCCTTGCGCCGTAGAGTCGTTTGAGCACAATACAGCATCGAGCGCTGTGGCGGCAGGGCCGTAGTTGTACAAAGCGATCAGGGTTTCCATGCGGGCCTTTGCATTTTCCGGCTTCCAGCCCGGAGTGGCTACGGCAGCCTTTTCAACTTGGCCTGACCGGCAGACCAATTTGCCGCTGTCAAGGTACGGCTGCAGCACTTCCATGGCGCCGGCAAAGAAAAAGTTGATGTTGTTGTCCCCAAGGTCCCCGGTGAAGAACTCGATGTTGAAGGGCCCGCTTTCGTTTTGGAGATTCAGGTGATCGACAATGTACTGCCCTTGGAGCGTACCGACTCTCCAGTTGTCGAAAGTGGCATAGTAGGTAACTGCGTCCGTCCCCATGATCAGCCGGTCGTAAGCTATGACTGGAATGCCGCTTGCCTTTGCGTCCGCTAGGACTTCCGTGAGGGACTCGCTGTCTATTGCCGCGATAACCAGCACGTTGCAGCCGTCTTTTATCATGTTTTCAATCTGTTCGATTTGGATTGGGACCTCGTTTTCACCTCCGTACTGGAGGTCGACTTCGTAGCCGGCAGTTTCAAACGCATTTTTCATGTTGTCGCCGTCTTGGTTCCAGCGCTGCAAGCTCTTTGTAGGCATTGAAATGCCCACTTTCCCGGTGGATCCGGCGTTGTCGTCGCCGTTGTTGCCGCCGCCGCAGGAGGCCATGCCGAATACCAAGATAAAAGCCAATGCGGCAGCAAGCGCTTTTACAAATAAACCCTTCATATTCACTCCTACACAAATTATTGGTCAGCGTTAGCTTCGCTCGAACCTGTACACCGCCCGCTGCGCATACCGCTCCCCGGCTTTAAGGATGCATGACGGGAACTGGGGCACGTTGACTGAGTTGGGGTAGTGCTGAGGCTCTAGGCACAGGGAACCGTGCAGCTCAAAGGGGCTTTGGATCATGTTGCTGCTGTAGAACTGCAGGCCCGGGTTCGTAATCGCAAGGCGCAGGGAAATTCCGCTTTGCGGGCACGCAAGCACCGCCGCTTCGCGCAGCCCTTCGCCGTTAACGACAAAGTTGAAATCATAGCCGCAGGCTATCCGCATCAGCGGGTCGTCAGCATCAAGCCTTGCGCCCACGGCAAAATCCGTGCGAAAATCATAGGGGGCGCCATCCACAGGCAAAAAGCGCCCTGTCTCGATGTATTCCTCATCCATCTCCGTTATGGCATCAGCGTCGATGCGCAGCGTGTGGGCCATTGCCCCGCTCTTGCCGGAAGCGGCGCCAGCCAAGTTGAAATACGCGTGGTTCGTCATGTTGATGGGGGTGTCCTTGTCGCTGACGGCTAGGTAATCGATTGTCAAAACGTTGTTGCCGTCGAAAGCGTAGGTTACTGTTATGTCCAAGTTGCCGGGGTAGCCTTGGTCGCCGTCAGGGGAGCGGAGGCGAAGCTTTAGCGAGCTGTCATTAATTTCGTGGCTCCAGATGCGCTTGTTGTAGCCGTCCGTCCCGCCATGCAGGGAATGCTCCCCGTCGTTCTTCTGCAGGTTGTACAAGACGCCGTCCAGCGTAAAAGCTGCGGCCTTGATCCTGTTGGCAAACCGCCCGATTATCGCGCCGATGTAGTTGGCGTCGTCTTCGTAGCCCTTTACCGTGTCGTATGAAAGGCACACGTCCACTAATCTGCCATCCTTGCCGGGTATCAGCGAAGTCTTCCAGATAGCGCCGTAATCCAGCACTTCCGTATATGCGCCGCCCGCCCCTTCCAATTTAAAAACGTGTACATCCTCGCCGCCGGCCGTCTGCCCAAAAAGCGTTTTCGTTATTTGACCCATGATATGTTTTCCTTAGCCCTTTCCACTTTCACTACTTCTGCTTCGGTATTGTTTTCGATAAACCTGAGCACATTGTCCAAAATGCTGTCGCAATGGGCTGCGTCGCTCGTGACGCACGCTACACCGATGGTCAGCGTCTGGTGCAGGTCGTGGCTGCCAACCTCCGCAACTGATATGTTGAACTTGGCCGCCGCCTTGCCGCATATGCCCTTCACGACCATGCGCTTTTCTTTGAGTGAATGAACCCAAGGCGCATATAGGGTGAGTTCCATTATCCCCGCTATCATTACCCCTGTTTTAAAATATTCGTAAGCTTGAACAGGAAGTCCTGGATGTTTGATACTATGGTGGTCACTTCAAGGGTTCCCCTGTCGCGAAGCTTGTTTAGCACAAACTCGGAAATGTCTACCGCATATATGAACACCGGCCTGACCTCGCCGTCCCTCACCACATACGAGGCAGTGAGGTTGCCGGTAGCGATGGTGTGCAGCTGGGACGCCAGGCACACAACTGTCGTCGCCTTTTTGGTGTGGGCTCTCATGGCGTCCTGAGCTTCGGACATGTCGTCTATGACGCCGCGCATTGGGCCGTCGTCCCTCAAAGAGCCAGCCATGACGAACGGGACGTTGTTCTTGACGCAGGAGCAAATGAGGCCGCCTTTGAGCCCCCGCTCCGCAATAGCATCAGGTACGGAGCCTGCCTTGTTGACCATGTTGATGGCATCGAGATGGTTGTAGTGGCCGTTGTGCTTGTTTTCCCCTGTTTCGATGTCCTGCCCAAGCGCAGTGTTGAGCAAGGAGCCCTCAAGGTCGTGGGTCACGACCGCGTTGCCGCCGAAGACCACGTGGGCGTAGCCGCTTTCTATTATGTACTCGATGGCATCCCGGCAGTCTTTGGAAAACACTGCCGCCGGACCCAGCACCCAGACGATGTAGCCGTCCTCCTTGTCGTGCCGGAGCAGTTCGGCCAAGTTTTGATAGTCCCTTTGAAAGGACGTTTCCCTTGACCTGCCGCTTCGGAATGCGAAAGCGTCTATCGCGCCCTCTTCAAGTAGGAACCCCGTATGGTGAAGGTATATCCCCTCGGTCCCGTCGTCGCTGCGGCCGAGTATCACATCGTCGCCGACGTTTAGCTTGCGGAATTCCATGGCTTCGATCGTGCCGTCTGCACTGATAACAGGGACGCAGTCCATCCTGGTCTTTTCAAGGAGTTTCCATTGGCCGTCTATCTTAAAATACTCCGGATACATGCTTGTTGCATGGAAATGATCCGGGGCGACTCCTTTCATAGTAACTTTGTCGATAATTGCGTCAGGCGAATTTACGAACTTTTCCTGGCTGAAATCAGGCGCATTGTACTTTGGTATGTTTTTCATTTTACTATCCTCATTTATGGTTGGATTTATTGCTTGTTTTTTTACATAACAATAGAGATACTATAACATCTTACGCGAGAAAAATCAATTAGAATTCGTTTCTCCTGGCTTTTTTGATTTTACAAGAATTTTACATTCCGAAGCCTTTAAATTTTACAATGCCATATTACAATCAAATCAAACAAACGGAGGTAAAAGGATATGAAAAAGATTTTTGGCTTTGCGCTGATAGCGCTTATGGCCGCCTCGATGCTTACAGGCTGCGGCGGCGGCACCCTCGGCAGCTTGGACGCCGATGAAAACAACGACTCAAGCGGCCAAGGTTTTGACAGTGCAAGGGAAATAACGGTGGTTTCCCGCGAGGACGGTTCAGGCACTCGCAGCGCTTTCATCGAACTGCTTGGCATAGAGGTCAAGGAAGCGGACGGCAGCAAGAAGGACATGACTACAAAGGAGGCCGTCACCGCCGGCAGGACTGACATAATGCTTACAAACGTGGCAAGCGACCCCTATGCAATCGGCTATGTTTCGATGGGCTCGCTGGACAGTTCCGTCAAAGCGCTCTCAATCAACGGGGTGGCGCCAAACGCGGGCAACGTAAAAAATGGGTCTTACGCCGTTTCGAGGCCTTTCAACATCGCTACGCAGGGCGACCCTGTCGGCCTTGCAAAGGATTTCATCGACTTCATAATGTCTGCTGAGGGGCAGGAAGTCATTTCCCACGGCTACATTAAAATCGACGAGTCTGCGCCTGCCTTCGCCGGCAGCAAGCCAAGCGGCAGGCTAGTGATTGCAGGCTCTTCCTCGGTGTCTCCGATTATGGAAAAGCTTGCAGAGGCCTATATGGAAATAAACGAGGGTGCAGACCTTCAGCTTCAAACATCTGACAGCACGACAGGCATGAACAGCACGATTGACGGGATTTGCGACATCGGCATGGCGAGCCGCGATTTGAAGGACACCGAACTGGCAACTCTGACAGGGCTTACCATCGCAATGGACGGCATAGCTGTAATAGTCAACAACGCAAACCCCATGACAGACATCGGCAGCGACGCGGTCAGGCAGATTTTTATCGGGGAAGTAACCACTTGGGAGTAATATGAAACCAAACGACGTCAAAGAGGTGATGATGCACGGCGTTTTCATGATAACTGCCTTTGCGTCAATCATCGCCGTGCTCCTGATCTGCGTGTTTCTTTTCGCAAGCGGCATACCCGCAATCAAGGAAATAGGATTGGGCAGCTTTTTACTGGGAAAAGAATGGTCCCCGGCCGACTCTCCTCCGTCGTTCGGGATTTTTCCCATGATACTGGGAAGTTTGTACATAACCGCCGGCGCACTCCTCTTGGGAGTGCCGATTGGCATTTTTACGGCGGTTTTCTTGGCGAAATTTTGCCCGAAACAGGTTTACAAGATAGTCAAGCCCTGCGTCGATTTGCTGGCCGGCATTCCGTCGATAGTGTACGGGTTTTTTGGCATGCTTATGATAGTCCCTCTGATAAGAACCGTTTTTAAAGTCAACGGGAGCAGCATCCTCGCCGCTTCGATACTGCTTGGAATCATGATACTGCCAACGATTGTCAGCATATCCGAAAGCTCGATCAGGGCCGTGCCTGAAAGTTATTACGAGGGTGCGCTCGCCTTGGGCGCCAGCCATGAGCACAGCGTTTTTTTTGCGGTATTTCCAGCGGCCCGTTCGGGGATACTGGCTGCTGTCATCCTCGGCCTTGGCAGGGCGATCGGCGAAACCATGGCCGTAATAATGGTGGCCGGCAACCAAGCCCGAATGCCCGCCGGCGTCCTTAAAGGGGTGCGGACGCTGACTGCGAACATCGTCCTTGAGATGGGGTACGCCCAAGACCTCCATCGCGGCGCACTGATTGCTACCGGCGTAGTGCTGTTCGTTTTCGTGCTGATAATAAATCTGTCGTTTTCTGCCCTTAAGCGGAGGAACATTTCATGAGCGCGTCTTGGAACATTCTAAAAAAACTGCGCGGGAAAAAGCCTCTGGACCTGGTGCTGTTCCTGCTTGTGCATCTTGCATCGGTATTGACCATCGGCTTTATGCTGTTTATAATTGGATACATCGTCGCAAAAGGCACCCCTTACCTGAAGCCCTCCCTTTTTGCGCTGAAATACACCAGCGATAACGTGTCCCTTTTTCCATCGCTTGTGAACACCGTCACGATGACCTTGCTCTCTCTCCTCATCGCCGTGCCGTTCGGGATTTTTACGGCGATCTACCTTGTGGAGTACGCAAAGAGGAGCAACAAGATAGTCGGCGTCATCAGGGTCACCACCGAAACCCTTGCGGGAATACCTTCAATAATATACGGCTTGTTTGGCTTTTTGTTTTTTGTGGTGTACCTCAAATGGGGGTACTCGCTGCTTGCCGGCAGTTTCACCCTTGCTATCATGATACTGCCGCTTATCATGCGGACGTCGGAAGAAGCCTTGAAATCCGTCCCCGACTCGTTTCGGGAGGGCTCCTTCGGCCTTGGCGCCGGCCGTCTGCGGACACTGTCCAAAATCCTGCTTCCATATGCCATGCCCGGGATTTTGTCTGGCGTCATCCTTGCGATAGGCAGGATCGTGGGGGAATCCGCTGCCCTGATATTTACTGCAGGAACCCTTGCGCGCATACCGACAGGGCTTGTGCCAAACAAGGAGCAGTTTTTCCTGTTCCAGTCCGCCCGTACCCTTTCGGTACACATGTACGCCCTTTCAAGCGAGGGGTTTCATGTCAATGAGGCCTATGCCACGGCTTTGGTTTTGCTTGTACTGGTCGTGGGCATCAATGCCCTGTCGTTTTTCATAGCTAAGAAATTCACGCGGGCATAGCGCACGGAGGGGGCATCATGAACAAAATAGAAGTCAAGAACTTAAATTTGCACTACGGCGAGCTTCACGCCCTTATCGATGTGAACCTCGCCTTTGAAGAAAATTTGATAACAGCACTGATCGGCCCTTCGGGCTGCGGCAAGTCGACGCTACTAAAAACTTTAAACAGGATGAACGACCTCGTGGAAGGCTGCCGGATTGCCGGCGACGTACTCCTTGACGGGCAGAACATCTACAAGGGCATGGACGTGAACCTTCTCAGAAAGCGCGTCGGCATGGTGTTTCAGAAGCCAAACCCCTTCCCGATGAGCTTGTACGACAACATAGCCTACGGGCCGCGCACCCACGGAGTCAAGGCAAAGCACAAGCTTGACGAGATCGTGGAAAAGTCGCTGCGGCGGGCGGCGATTTGGGGCGAGGCAAAAGATTATTTAAACAAATCTGCTCTTTCCTTTTCGGGGGGGCAGCAGCAGAGGATATGCATCGCTAGGGCGCTCGCAGTGGAGCCTGAAGTCCTTTTGATGGACGAACCGACCAGTGCCCTCGACCCAATATCAACTTCAAAGATCGAAGACCTTGTTTCTGAACTCAAAGAGGATTATACTATTATCATCGTCACCCACAACATGCAACAGGCGACTCGCGTTTCAGACAACACCGCTTTTTTCCTGCTAGGGGAAGTCGTAGAGGCCGGAAGCACAGGGGAAATATTTTCAATGCCAAAGAACTCGAAAACCGAGGACTACATAACAGGGAGGTTCGGATGACGCGAAAGAGGTTTGAGGTTAAAAAAATGCCGAGAATATTTTTTGTCGAAGACGACGAGAACATAAGGAGCCTAGTGATTTACGCCCTCGCCACAGCGGAAATGGCGCCTTGCGGCTTTGAAGACGGGCAGGAGTTTTTTAAGGCGTTGAAAAAAGGCTCTCCCGACCTTGTGATGCTCGATATTATGATGCCCGGAGAGGACGGCGTTTCCATTCTAAAAAGGCTTAAGCAAAACCAGTCCACATGCGAAATCCCCGTAATCATGCTTACTGCCAAGGGCAGCGAATTCGACCGGGTCAAAGGCCTTGATCTTGGCGCTGACGATTACATCGTAAAGCCCTTTTCGATGCTGGAGCTGATTGCGCGAATCAGGGCAGTGCTAAGGCGGTCGGGGGCAGACCCTGCTGAAAGCTCGGTTTTGTCATATGAGAACATAACCATGGACACCGACCGTTACGCTGTTAAGGTCGACGGCGAAGCGGTGGAGCTTACGTACAAGGAATTTGAGTTGCTGCTGTACATGCTGCGCAACCACGACATCGTCCTGTCCCGCGACAAAATGATGACCAACGTATGGGGTTTTGACTACGAAGGCGAAAGCCGGACGGTTGACATGCACATAAAAACCCTGCGCCAAAAACTGAAGTCGGCAAGCAAGTGGATAAAGACCGTTCGTTCAATAGGGTACAAACTGGGTAAATAACATGAGAAAAACAATATACACCAACATGCTTTTCATAACAATTTCCGTAGTGCTCGTCACCGCCGTATTGCTGGCGCTGGTGTTTTACAGCTTTATCGGCAATCAGGCAAAGCTCGAAATCGCCAAGGAAGCTCAATACTTTTCAAAAGCGCTCGCGCTTGAAAACAACCCTGTCGCATATCTGGAGTCCTTAAGGCTGACCTTTGCCGATAACCGGGTCACTTTGATTTCGGCAGGCGGCGAAGTGCTGTTTGACAGTTATTCGGATGTTTCAGGCATGGAAAACCATGCAGAAAGGCCCGAGGTGAAGCAGGCCGTTGAAAGAGGGTACGGCGAAAGCAAACGCTTGTCTGCGACTTTGGGAGAAGATTCTTACTACTACGCCATAAGGCTGGACGGCAACAGCATCCTGAGAATTGCAAAGACCACCAAAAGCATGTCCTACGCTTTCCTTTCGCTTTTGGCTCCCTTTATTGCAATTGTGCTGCTTGTCATCATTGCAACTTACATCGTGTCGCACAGGTTGACAAGGCGGATCATCGACCCAATCAACAGCATCGACCCAGTAAGCGACGACAACGAATACCCTTATGACGAATTGGCGCCATTCCTCCTCACCATATCCCGGCAGAAGGATCAGATACGCGAGCAGATCGAAGCGCTCGACGAACACACCCGCACGATCCAAACGATCATCGAAGACATGCGCGAGGGCCTCATCCTCCTCGATTCATACGGGCGGATACTCGCTTCAAACATAAGCGCCATGAAGCTTTTTAACGCAAATGCGAAGGAGTACATGAATAAAAACATTCTGGAGCTGACAAGGCAGCACGACTTTTTGGAGAAGGTAAAAACGGCTTTGGGCGGCGAAGCTGCCGATGCAACATATGAATTTTTAAGCAGAACCATCCAAGTATTTTTCGACCCGATCTATAAAAACAACCACAACAACGGCGCCATCCTGCTTTTTCTCGACATAACGGAGAAAGCAAACGCGGAAAAGCTGCGGCGGGAGTTCACGGCAAACGTCTCCCATGAGCTGAAAACACCCCTCACCGTGATTTCAGGCTTGTCTGAAATGATTGTGCTTGGAATGGCAAAAGAAGAAGACCGCTTGGAATTTTCCCGCAAAATCAAGAATGAAACCGAACGGATGATTTCGCTTGTCAACGACATCCTCAAATTGTCTGAATTTGACGAAGCGCAAGCAATAAAGCATTTTGATGTTTTCAATTTGTACGACTTGGCCGAAGAATCGGTGTTCACGCTTTCTTCCTTTGCCGGCGAGAAAAAAATCTCTGTGGACATCCTGGGGGAAAGGTTTGAAATCGAGGCGAACAGAAACATGGTCGCAGAACTCTTGTACAACCTGATCGAAAATGCCATAAAATACAACGTGGAGGGCGGAAAGATATCCGTGGTTCTGTCCAAGAACAAAAGCGAAGCAGTAATCGAAGTCTCTGATACTGGCATCGGCATCGACAGCGAACATTTGCCTCGCATATTTGAGCGGTTTTACCGCGTGGACAAGTCCCGTTCAAAGAAAACAGGCGGCACCGGGCTAGGCCTTTCTATAGTCAAGCACATAGCCCAGTACCACAATGGCTCTGTGAGTGTTGAGAGTTCGCTCGGCCAAGGCACAAAAATCACTGCGACTCTAAAATCTTCTGTCTAGCGTTGCGCTGGTCTACCCCTCGATGTCCGGAATGCCGGCAAAACCCTTTTCAAGATCGTCTTCTGTAGGCACGTAGTCTTCCATCGTTCCGCTGTTGTACTGCATATACGCGCCGATGTCGTAATTTCCTGTCCCTGAAAGGCAGAACAAAATTGTCTTTTCTTCGCCGGCTTCCTTGCACTTCAGCGCCTC
Source organism: Clostridiales bacterium (assembly GCA_009778415.1). Classification (GTDB taxonomy): domain Bacteria; phylum Bacillota; class Clostridia; order Peptostreptococcales; family Anaerovoracaceae; genus WRJK01. The sequence continues at coordinate 9,572 of WRJV01000273.1, forward strand.
GTCGATGGCGACGCGTATCGCATGGGAGGATTCCGGAGCCGGCAAGTTGCCCTCGTAGCGCGCGAACAGCGTGGCGGCTTCAAATACCCGGCTTTGGTTTTCCGCACGGGCTTCGTCTATGAGCCCGTCATGGAAAAGCTGCGATATGATAGGGCTCATGCCGTGGTACCGAAGCCCGCCGGAGTGGCTGGCAGACGGTATGAACGACGATCCCAGTGTATACATTTTCGCAAGCGGCGTGACCTTGCCTGTATCGCAAAAATCATATGCAAACCGCCCCCGCGTCAAAGACGGGCACGAAGCTGGTTCGGCTGCGATGAAATACGGCGCCTTTTTGCCGGCTAGCTTGTCTGCCATGAACGGCGCTATCAAACCGCCGAAATTAGAGCCCCCGCCCACGCAGCCTATGACTATGTCCGGGTACTCGTCGTACCGCTCCATCGCTGTCTTGGCCTCAATCCCTATTATTGTCTGATGCAGCAGGACTTGGTCTAGGACGCTGCCGAGGACGTACCTGTAGCCTTCCGTGTTCAGCGCAGTTTCCACGGCTTCGGAAATCGCGCACCCCAAGCTGCCGCCGGTCTTTGGGTTTTCTGCCAGTATTTTGCGCCCTATTTCGGTAGTGTCAGAAGGCGACGGCGTAACAACGGCTCCGTGAGTCTCCATGACGCCCTTTCTGTACGGCTTCTGCTGAGCCGACACTTTGACCATGTAGACGCGGCAATCCAGCCCATAATACCCACAAGCCATCGACAGCGCAGTTCCCCACTGCCCGGCGCCTGTCTCTGTAGCGACGCCGCGCAAACCCTGTTTTTTTGCGTAATACGCCTGCGCTACCGCTGAATTGAGCTTGTGGCTCCCAGACGTGTTCCCTCCCTCGTATTTGTAGTAAATACGGGCGGGCGTATCCAGTGCCTGCTCCAGGCAGTGTGCGCGAACTACCGGCGACGGCCTGAACATCTTGTAAAAGTCCCTGATTTCACGCGGTATCTCTATGAACCGGTCCTTATCGTTTAGCTCCTGTTTCACAAGTTCCTCGCAGAAAACTGGGGTCAGGTCTTCCACAGTTACGGGCTGGTGTGTGGCGGGGTGCAGCATTGGCCTGTGGTCGGTTTTCATGTCTGCCCGGAGGTTGTACCACGCTTTTGGAATTTCATCCTCCGC
>WRJV01000274.1 GCA_009778415.1 Clostridiales bacterium
GTTCCCATCCCGAACACAGAAGTTAAGCTCCCCTGCGCTGACGATACTCGGCGGGCAGCCGCCCGGGAAAATAGGACGTTGCCGGTTTTACCAAAAAGGCAGCCAATCAGCTGGTTGCCTTTTTTACTGCGCTAAGCATGGCGCAAGGGCGCGACACAAGAACCGTCTCCTTTTGTCACACTTCTATGTGGGTAACGCCCGCCATGAATTTTGACACGTATTGGCTCGGGTCTACAATGCTGATTTCGTCCAGAAGGTATCCGACATAGACGGGGCCGTTGAAAACCAAGCCATGCTCTTTCGCAAAGGTTTCTATTCGCTGGGGCATGTCGCCAAACACACCGTAATAACCGCGCCTGTAAGCGACAAGGTAAGCCCCTCTTTTGCGGAGAGTGTTGCCTATGGGGTCTTGGGAATAGAATTTGTCCGGTTTATTTGGAGCGGCCAAAAACGTGTTGATGTCTTGGTGGTAACCGCCGATGGGGTATCTCAGGTTTATCCTGTAATCGTTGGCTGAATTGCAGAATTTAATGAACTCTTCATAAAATGTGTCCTTGTCTTCAAAGTCAGTGTCAGGGCCGAGGACCAGCTTGGCTTCGTCAAGTTCCTGCACGCTTATCTCGTTCACGTCAGCCAGGAGGCCTTCCTGTATGTTGTTGCGGAACGTGTGTATTATCGTGTAGGCGGTCCAGAGCTCGTGTACGCTGGCGTCGAGCTTCGTTTCCTGTCGGCTAAGCAAGTCGATGATGCTTTTTGGCGTCCTGTCTTTGCTCATTTCCTTAATGGTGGTCAAAGGTATGCCAAGGTCGATAAGGACGTTTATGAAGTTGAGCAGGATTATTTGAAACGGAGCGTAGTAGCGGTAGTAGTTTTCACCGCGGGCTGCGGGAGGAAGGAGGTTGATTTCATCGTAATATCGCAGTGTGGACTGGCTTACTCCCGTAAACTCTGAAAATTCTTTTATGGAAAACAAAGATGTTTCATTCATTTGAATGCCTCCGATTTCATAATATACATATTATACCACATATTTAGTAACAAACGGACTAACATCGTGAACAAAAAACAAGAATTTTTGCGGGCGACAGCCCGCGTTAAAAAGGAACTCTGGTTTTTATTTGCTGATGCATTGCTTATGTGATATAATACAAAGGACACATTTACGGAGGAGTATTTACATGTTTGAATTGAAGGTTATTTTCGTAGCGCTGCTTTGTGTACCCCTCCTGGCCGCTTGCGTTTTGCTCGTTTCGAAACTGCTAGATGAAATATTAAAAAAAGCAAACAGGAGAGTTTAATGAAGACAGGATTGTTTATTTCACTGGAAGGACCGGACGGATCCGGAAAGTCGACGCAACTGACAAGGATCAAGTCTTTTTTAGACGAAAAAGGGTACAGCATCACCGTCACAAGAGAACCCGGGGGGACGGTCATAGGCGAAAAGATCAGGAGGCTGGTTCTGGACAAGGAATACGCCGAAATGGACAACAGGGCAGAAGCGCTCCTGTACGCCGCAGCCCGCGCACAGCATGTCACCGAGGTAATAAAGCCAGCTTTGGAACGCGGGGACGTTGTGATATGCGACAGGTTTATCGATTCAAGCATCGTGTATCAAGGCTATGGAAGGAACCTGGGGTGGCAGCAGGTAAAAGAAATAAACGAGTTCGCGGTAGCCGGCTGCATGCCCGACTTGACGTTTTTGTTCAAGCTGAACCCTGAAATAGGCAAAGCCAGGATTGACGCAGGGGAACGGGACAGGCTTGAAAGCGAAGAAAACGAATTTCATCAAGAAGTGTTCAGAGGGTACGAAGAAATAGAGAAACTGTACCCGCAGAGAGTTATTGGGATTGACGCTGGTGGCAGCGTGGACGACATCCACGAAAAAGTCATATGGCATCTTGACATGATTTTGAAGGAGAAATATGACACTTGACGATGTAAAAAACAATGGTTTTTTGATCAAACGCATTTCAACTTTCGTGTTGAACGGCAACGTTTCGCATGCGTATATTTTTGAAGGCGCACTAGGCATAGACAAAAGCCTGCTGGCAGACTGTTTTGCGAAAGCGATTCTCTGCCGGGCGCGGCCGGGGGTGGGCTGCGATTCATGCATTGTTTGCAGAAAAATCAATCATGGGAACCACGAAGATGTAATCCACATAGAAAAAGACGACAATAGCGTCAAAGACGAAGCGATAGAGGACCTGCAGGCAAAGCTAAAAATGAAACCCTACGCCGGCGACCGCAGCATAGCGATAATAAAGGATGCCGACACGATGACGCGCAGGGCGCAAAACAGGCTTTTGAAGACTTTGGAAGAGCCATTTCCGGGCACAGTGATCGTTCTTTTGGTAGAAAATACAGAAAGTTTATTAGAGACGATACTTTCCAGGTGCATCATTATGAAGTGGCGCCAGTTCGTCCCGGAGCGTCCCGGCAGGCTTCAGGCAGATGCCGAAGACATGGTGAAAATGCTTTTAAACGGTACACCATTCTACGCTTGTAAAGCGAAGATAAAAAGCTTGTCGGAAAGCAGGGACGATGCGCTGGATCTTCTGGACGCCATGGAGAATTCGTACGGTAGGCACATCAGTGAACGCTCCGTCGACAAAACAGCCTTGGCTCGGGCTGTACGCAATTTGGAAGATGCGAGGAGGAAGTTGAGGCTAGGAATGAACGTTTCATACGCCTTGAGCAATATGATACTCGAAATGGAGGACAGGCAATGGTAAAAGTAGCGGGGGTCCGCTTTAAAAAGGCAGGCAAAATCTATTATTTCGATCCGAACGGATTTGAAATCGGCACCGACGCAAACGTTATCGTCGAAACAGCAAGAGGCCTTGAATTTGGGACGGTGGTGTCAGAACCAAAGGAAATAGGTGACGACTGCGTCGTTACGCCTCTTAAAAAGATAATAAGGGTCGCAGACAAAAAAGACTTGATTCAACATGAAGAAAACGAAAAGCGAAAACAGCGGGCGATGCGCCTTTGCCAAGACAAAATTGACAAGCATGGCTTAGTCATGAAACTTATCGACGTGGAGTACACTTTTGACAACAGCAAAATCATATTCTATTTCACCGCTGACGGCAGAGTTGACTTCAGGGAGTTAGTGAAAGACCTTGCAGGCGTGTTTAAAACGAGGATAGAGCTGAGGCAGATAGGTGTGCGCGACGAGGCAAAGATGGTGGGCGGAATTGGGAATTGCGGCAAAGGGCTGTGCTGCCATACTTGGCTTCCCGAATTCGACCCTGTTTCAATAAAGATGGCAAAGGTTCAAAACCTTTCGCTCAATCCGACGAAGATTTCGGGGATATGCGGCCGTTTGATGTGTTGCTTGAAGTATGAAAATGAAGTTTACTCGGAACTGAGGAAGGGGATGCCGGATTTGGGCGAGAGGGTCAAAACCCCCGACGGCCTAGCTGTGGTAACGGAATCAAACATTCTGGGGAGTGCTGTCAAAGTACGCCTGGTGCAGGAAGAAAAGAGCGCGGACAAGCCTGAAAAGCTCAGCGTTGAGACATATATTTACAAAAAACAGCAGGTAACAAGAATTCAGAAGAACGCAAAGAAAGAAAAAGACATATTTGAGGACATTGATGAAGATATGCTCAATGAAATCAAGAACTTGCTCAAGGATTGACCCATGAAACGAGGCGCAGCGGCAAGCGTTCCGATGCATAAAAAGCCACGTTAGGCAAATATACTAAAATTATCAAAAATATGTTGAAATATTTTCAGCGTTGGGGGATAATGTAATTACTACATTCCATGGAGGTTAACAATGGACACGATATCGTTTAAGGAAGCATGCGCAGTAATTATAAGCGTTGGGCTGATTGTGCTTATCGCTTATGCCATCGCTGTCTTGAAAAATCTTGTCGTAACTGTCAAACAGACTAACAAAATACTTGAAAACACAGAGGTTATTACAAAGGTAGCGGCAGACAAATCTAAGGAGGTTGACAAGTTAATAAGCGAAGTCGCTGCTTCTGTTGGCAGTGTTTCCGATATCATTAAGGGCAACCAAAGCAAAATATCTGCGCTTACATCCATTGTGAACGCGGTCGCCTCATTAAAAAACCTCATAAAGAATGAATCATGATATTGACTAAATATTTACAGACGAGTATAATTATGCTATGGAGCATTTTCATGAAAGGAGAATTGTAAATGAAGGCTACGGGTATTGTTAGAAAAGTTGACGTATTGGGGCGCATTGTTCTGCCGATAGAGCTCAGGAAAACCCTGGACATTGAACGGGAGGATCCGATCGAAATCTATACGGACGGAGAATACATCATGCTAAAAAAGTACGAACCAGCGTGCATATTCTGCGGCAACGCGAAAGACGTCAAGAGGATAAGGGACAAAAATGTTTGCAAAGATTGTTTGAATGAAATTCAGGGGCTATAAGTTTATTGTTCAAATCAGGCGCCTCTTCTACACCAAGGAGAGGCTTTATGATTCCTTGTTTTTCGGTGTTTCGGTGATGGAGAATTAATTTGGCGAAATTTTTAGTGCAGAAAAGCGGCCCGCTGTACGGAGAAGTTGACATCAGCGGATCAAAAAATGCGGTGTTGCCCATAATGGCAGCATCGCTTCTCGCTGGTGCGGAATGCGAGATCATGGGCGTGCCGGCGCTCAAGGACGTCGAGGTTATGTGCGGGCTGCTAAGGAGCGTCGGCTCAAGCGTGTCTGAAGACTACGCAAACAACAGGATAGTAATAAGCACGCCTGAACGCGTTTCGGATGAGGCACCATACGAACTTGTAAAAAAAATGCGGGCGTCGATTCTCGCTATGGGGCCGCTTCTTGCAAAAACGGGCAGGGTCAGGATACCGCTTCCGGGCGGGTGCGCCATCGGCTTGCGCCCGATAGACCTTCACCTGAAAGGGCTGCAGGCCCTTGGCGCAGAAATAACACCGAAGCCCGGCTATGTTGAGGCGAAGGCAGAAACGCTGCGGGGCGGGAACGTGTACCTTGACTTCCCCAGCGTGGGGGCCACGGAGAACATCATAATGGCAGCGGTCCTTGCGGACGGTGTCAGCATAATTGAAAATGCCGCCGAGGAGCCCGAAATAGTTAACTTGGCCAATTTTTTGAACAAGATGGGCGCCAAGATCAAAGGAGTCGGAACGAACACGATAAAAATCGAAGGAGTCAAAGAACTCTCGGGGTGCAAGCATTCGGTGATTCCCGACAGGATTGAAACCGGGACGTTCATGATAGCTGCCGCCATAACTAGGGGGAACTTGCTCATAAAGAACGTGCTTCCAAACCATGTTAAGCCCATTACAGCAAAACTGCGCGAATGCGGCGTGTCGGTCGAGTATAACGATGAAAGCATTTTGGTCAGGGGCGACGCGTCGCCGCTCAGGTCTACCGACATTAAAACCCTTCCGTACCCAGGGTTCCCCACCGACGTGCAGCCTCAGTTCATGGCGCTGCTCACTACCATGAACGGGCCGAGCGTCATCATTGAAACGGTGTTTGAAAACAGGTTTATGCATGTTGGGGAGCTGAACAGGATGGGCGCCAACATCAAGATCGAAGGGAACAACGCCATACTCCATGGGGGCAGGCCGCTTGAGGGGGCCAAGGTGATATGCACCGACCTGCGCGCCGGCGCTGCGCTGGTGCTCGCCGGGCTTGCTGCCGAGGGCACCACTGAGATTTCCGAGATATACCATATAGAAAGGGGCTATTCCAACTTTATCGAAAAGTTCAGAAAAATAGGAGCGGCCATTTTAAAAATCGACGGATAAAAAAGTGTTTGTTTTTTTTCAAAAATGTAACCCAAATGTATCCTTCGTGTGATATAGTATTAATAGATAGTAATTTTGTTTATTGTAATGGAGGTACCAGATGGCACCTATGGTAGGAAGATTGGCTGTATCAGAGAGCCTGAAGACAATTTTAATATGCGTTGACTCATACGAAGATTCTTGCATAGAGGGTTCGGTTTTCCATGGCTCGTTCAAGGACGGCAGGAGATTTTCCAACCTGATGCAGCTGCTGCTGACAATTGAAGACATATTGGATGATACGGGATTCCCAAAAGCAACAACCGAAAAACGCCGTTTCAACACATTTAAGCAGATTGACAGAGAGACGAAAATCGTTGACGGCAGGCTCGATTTTGAGGCGCTCAAAGGCAAGTTGGCGACGTTCAGGCTGAAAATCATTTTCAGGCACAACGCCAGCTGGCAGGGGTCGGTGGCTTGGATGGAGGACAACGACGAAGAACCATTCAGGAGCGCACTTGAATTGTTGATGCTCATGGACAGCGCTCTGTCAGGTTAGGATGCACTGCTTGACTCGCCGCTCAAGACGCAATGTTTTGGCGGCGCTTTTGATGTCCATATGGGCACTACGCAAAGCACCCCGGTATCCCCTTGTTGGGCCGGTGTGTTTTTTGCTGCTTTGAACTCATCACGCTCCTACGACGCTGCCGAGGACTGTCCCGATTGAGTCGTGGATGACTACGTCGGCCCTGCTGTCGTAGGACGTCTCCGTTCGGTTGACAAGGGCGAGCCTGCTGCCTTTAAAGTAGTCGATGAAGCCGGCAGCCGGATACACGACCAGGGACGTGCCGCCTACGATAAGAGTGTCTGCTTTTGATATCGCGCTTATTGCGCGGGAAAGCACGTTTTGATCCAAGGCTTCCTGATAGAGCACCACGTCGGGCTTCACAATGCCGTTGCACTTCTTGCAGCGGGGGACGTGGCCTGTGCAGTTTGCGGGGTCCATTATGTAGTCGAGGTCGTAGAAGGCACCGCAGGAAACGCAGTTGTTGCGCAGTACCGACCCGTGTACCTCGATCACATTTTTGCTGCCAGCCTTTTGGTGAAGGCCGTCGATGTTCTGGGTGACTACCGCGTCGAGCTTCCCGTTTGCTTCGAGCCTAGCGAGGGCCAGGTGGGCGGCGTTCGGCTCTGCGTCCCTATATATCAGGTTGTTTTTGTAATAGTCAAAGAAGATGTCAGGCTTCCTGTCAAAGAACGGCCGGCAAATTAACTCCTCGGGCGGCCTGCCGTAGCTGTTCCAAGCCTTGTATATGCCGTTTTCGGAGCGAAAGTCTGGGATGCCGCTTTCCGTGGAGACGCCGGCGCCCCCGAAGAAAACTATGTGGCTGCTTTCGTCAATGATCTTTTTTAAATCCTCATACATAATCGGTTCCTCTCGTATTTTGATTTTTTCAACATTTTAACATAGCCTTATTATAATTTATTCTTCAATCATTGACAAGAAAGAACTAAAAATGTATCATTAAAGTAATGGAATAAATTTCAAGTGAGGTGATTTTTTTGGAATTGACTACTGTGCTGGGAACATCTGTTGCGGCAGCGGCATTGCTGGGCGCCATGTTCTTCAAAGGCGTACCATACAGCTATCTTGCAAACCCGGCCGCGATATTGCTGATAATATTTGGGACGGTAGGAGCAGTACTGAACGCTTTTCCGATGAGCGAGGCGAAGGGGATTCCAAAACTGTTCGGGAAAATTTTCGGCTCGGGCAAAGCCGCCTCGGGCGACAAATACGAAACCATCAAACTGTTTGTAGAATATGCGCAGATAGTGAGGAAAGACGGGATACTGGCCATCGAGAAAAAGCTCGAAGAGCTGGAGAACCCGTTTATCAAAAGGGGCGTAACGCTGCTGGTGTCAGGCGTGAAGAGCAGCGAAATAGAGACGGTGCTCATAGACGACATCAGCGCGATGGAAAAGCGGCATGCCGGCGGAGCGACGGTCTTCGCTCAGGCAGGGATGTACTCCCCGACGCTGGGGGTTCTCGGCGCGGCCCTCGGGCTTATCGCCGCCATGGCGAACATGGACGACTCGGAACTGTTGGCTCACGCCATCGCCGCCGCTTTCGTCGCGACGATATACGGCATCTTCTTTGGCTACGTCATGTGGCACCCATTCTCCAACAAGCTTAAAAGAAAATCACGGGAAGAGATACTGAACAACGAAATAGTAGTCGCCGGAGTTTTGGCCCTTGCCAACGGCGACCCTCCGTACCTTGTCCAAGACAAGCTCTTGTCATATCTGTCTCAGAGGGAGAAAGAAAACTTTACTTCTCAGATGGGGGTGTAAGCCATGTCGAAGAAACACAGAGGCGGGCCCCATGAGGACCATGCGGACGAGTCGTGGCTCATACCATACTGCGACCTTCTGACGCTGCTGCTTGCGCTGTTCGTCACGCTGTACGCGGCGAGCAACGTGGACAAGGACAAATACGAGGCAATAGCTGAATCAATGAAAAGCCAAATTGTATCGGGCGCAGGCATCACGTTTGTCCCTGGCATCAGCGAAGGGCACCCCATGCCTGTGGCAGAGCCTACAGAGGACGATGGGAGCGCGGCTGAGGAGATGCAGAAACTTAAAGACCTGGAGGCGACGCTGCAGGCGTACCTTGCGGAAAACGGCTTGGGAGCCGTCGTCACCACCTCAATAGACGACAGGGGGCTTGTGGTCAGCATGAACGACGCCGTCCTGTTCGACCCCGGCGTAGCGAACATCAAGTCCGAATTCCACGACGTGCTCGTGAGGATCGGGGTAACGATAAACAGGCTCGACAACTACATCCGGGTCGAAGGGCACACGGACAGCACCCCGTCGAACACACAGATGTACCCGACGAACTGGGAGCTTTCGGTAGGCAGGGCGGCGAGCGTGGTCAGGATTTTCATCAACGAAGCCGGGATAGCGCCGAACAAGCTGATGGCTGTAGGCTACGGCGAATTCAGGCCGATTGCGGACAACACCACAGAAGCCGGCAAGAGCAAGAACAGGCGCGTGGACATAATAATAATGGACAGCCGCTACAACGCCCTCGAAGAGCCGGGGGCAGTCGATGAAGGGATTGTGCAATGATTGACGAACATTATTTGAAATTGCTCGCAAAGGAATTCCCGAATATGAAAAAGGCCTCCACGGAGATCATCAACCTGATGGCGATCCTCAGCCTACCGAAGGGGACGGAGTATTTTTTCAGCGACCTACACGGCGAGCACGAGTCGTTCATCCACATGATGAAGAGCGCTTCCGGCGTGGTCAGGTCGAAAATCGACGACATATTCGGCAAATCCCTGGCGATGGAAGACAGGGACCGGCTGGCGTCGCTCATTTACGACCCGGAGGCTGAGATGGCAAGGCGAAAAATTGAAGAAGCCAACATAGAAGACTGGTACAGGGTGACCATATACCGGCTCATAGAAACGTGCAAGGCGGTTTCCACGAAATACACCAGGTCCAAAGTGCGCAAAAGGCTCCCCAAGGACTACGACTTCATAATAGATGAACTCCTCCATGCAGACGACGAGACCAACCGGGAGCATTACTACAGGGAAATCATAAACTCAATCGTAGAGTGCCAGATCGCTGAGGGCTTCATAACCCAGCTCTCGTATGCCATAAGCCGCCTCGCGGTAGACAGGCTCCACATAATAGGCGACGTTTACGACAGGGGTCCGCACCCGGATTACATCATGGACTACCTCTTGGAATTCCACGACGTGGATTTTCAGTGGGGCAACCACGACATAGTTTGGATGGGCGCAGCCACCGGCAACTGGGCATGCATCGCAAACGTCATCAGGATAAATGTAAGCTACAACAATTTCGACATGCTGGAAATTGGCTACGGGATCAACCTAAGGCCCCTTGCCAGCTTTGCGCTTAGCACCTATGGGGACGACAGATGCGAATTTTTCTATCCGCACATCCTGGACAAGAACATCTTCGACCCTGTGGACGAGGACATTGCCGCCAAAATGCACAAAGCGATAGCGGTCATCCAGTTCAAGGTGGAGGGCCAGAGGATCAAGAGCCACCCTGAATATAAGATGGAGGACAGGCTTCTGCTTGACAAGGTTGACTACGAAAACGGTACGATTGCGATAAACGGCAAAACCTACGAGCTTCGGGACAAGAATTTCCCCACAGTCGATCCAAAAGACCCGTACCGGCTGACCGATGACGAGGAAGTGCTGCTGAACACTCTGGAGGCGTCTTTTCTGGAAAGCTCCAAGCTCCAGAAGCACATCCGATTTTTGTATAGCCACGGTGCAATGTACAGCTGCGTGAACGGGAATTTGCTCTACCACGGGTGCATCCCCATGACCGAGGACGGCGATTTCGAGGAATTTGAGGTAAACGGCACAAAATACAGAGGGAAAGCGCTGCTTGACTACTTGGACAGGTCGGTGCGCCGGGCGTACTTCGACCCGGGCGATTCAGGGAAAACAGGGTTGTCCGGCGACATCATGTGGTACCTGTGGCTGGGGAGCAAATCTCCGCTTTTTGGCAAAGACAGGATGACAACTTTCGAGCGCTGCTTCGTGGCTGACAAGGCCACTTACAAGGAAAAAACCGTGCCCTATTACAAACTAATTGAGAAAGAAGAAATCTGTGGTAAGATACTGGAGGAGTTTGCCCTGTCCCCCCAAGACTCCCATATCGTAAACGGCCACGTCCCGGTCAAGCTGAAAGACGGCGAAAGCCCGTCAAAAGGGAAAGGCCGCCTGTTCATAATAGACGGGGGCATGTCAAAGGCTTACCAGAAAACAACCGGCATCGCAGGGTACACGTTTATCTTCAACTCCAGGTATTTGGCGCTGGCCGAGCACCAGCCGTACAGCAGGATGCAGGTGGACGGGACCCAGGAATTCCACCCGCCGGAAATAAAAATCGTGGAGACCTTGAGGAAAAGGATGACAGTTGCGGACACCGACATAGGGGAAGAATTGAAACGACAAGCAGACGAATTAAAAATGCTTGTTTCTGCATACAAAAAAGGGGTAATAAAGGAAAAAGGATAGTTGGGATTGGGAGTTGGGAGTT
>WRJV01000275.1 GCA_009778415.1 Clostridiales bacterium
TAGGCCAGAAAGAGTATGATTGCCATGAAGTTGGCGACAAAGCCTTTCAGCAAAGGGTTCCCGGACGGAACCACCACTGTGCCCATCTCGCTGGTCCCAAAAGACCTTGCGATCTTGCTGGCCATGAACCCGATCAGCATAAACAGGGCGGCGACAAAGGCAATGCCTGCATAGCCCCGGTTGCCGAAAACTCCAAAAAACTGCCATATCTCCCTGCCGGAAGCAAACCCCGCGCCCATTATGGTCCCAACGAACATGAACGCTACGCTTATGAAGCTGAGCTCAGTCTTTTTCATGAATTTCTCCGTATGTAAAAAACACAAGGCCTACCCAGATCACCACAAAAGCGGCAAGCTGGACAAAGTCGAAACCTTCTTTGAACAAGAATATCCCGATCAGCAGGGTAATCGAAGGGGCTATGTACTCCAGTATCCCGAGCGAAATCAAGCTGATCCTGTTAGCTGCTATGGCAAACAGCGTAAGCGGCGTTGCGGTCAGCAGCCCGGCAAGCATGAGCAGCGCAAATTGGTACTGCCCGCCTGCCGCAATGGCGCCCCTGCCGTTCATCTCAAGGTAGACGATGGCGCCCAGCGCAAAAGGCGTCAGGAACACCGTCTCAAAGAACAGGGACACCACGGCTTCCACGTGCAAATGCTTTTTCATGGCGGTATATGTTGCAAAAGTGAGCGCCAGCGTGAGGGCTATCAGAGGGAGCTTCATGAAATGCACCACCACGACCAGCACCCCGATGCAGGCGAAGACGATCGAAACCAGCTTGTACTTGGTCGGCCGCTCCTTGAAGAAGACCATCCCGAAAATGCAGACCACAAGCGGGTCGATATAGTATCCTATGCAAGTGGCTATCGTCTGGCCTGAATTAATGGCGTAAATGTACGTGCTCCAGTTCGCTGTTATTATCAGCCCTGCTATGAACAGCAAGAATACCGTCCGCTTGTTGCTAAAGGTGCTCGCAAGCCTGCGCAGCCCGTACACCTTCACGGCTGCAACAAAGCACGTGACACCCACAAGGACAATCCGGTACAGGATTATGACGTATGAGTCGATCGGGACAAGCGCCTTCCAGTAGATCGGCATGACGCCCCAAATGAGCATGCACCCCAATGCGCAAACCATCCCGGTCCTGTGGTTTTTTCTTTCGTCTTGCAGCTGGTTGTCCGGCAAATCCCCCTCGCGCCTCCTATATTTCAAAACTCTTGAATTTGACGTGTACGTCGGTGTTTTCAAAAATGCGGTCTATCATGCCTGTAAAGACTTCCGACAGGTCGCTGGCGTAAAAAGTGTTTACGAAATCAGAGTTTTCCGCAAACAGCTCTCTCTCGGCCAATTCGCGCCTTATCCTCGATATGATCTCCTGCGACGGGTTGACTATCCGGATGCCAGGGAAAAGCCTTTCGATGTTTTTCTGTATGAGAGCGTAGTGCGTACACCCCAGAACCACTGTGTCTATCCCGTTTGCCGCAATGAAGTCGTCCAAATAGTACTTTATCGTCAGGTCCATAATCTCGCTTTCAGTTATCCCTTCTTCGATCAGCGGCACGAACGCCGGGCAGGCGAGGGAGTGAACGTTTAGCTCGCTGTCTATGTTTTTCAGGAACCTGTCGTAAATCCCGCTTTTCACAGTGGCTTTGGTCCCTATCACGCCTATTCTGTTGTCATGCGAACACAGCCCCGCTGTTTTTTCGGCCGCGCTTTTGATGATCCCGATTATCGGTATGCCGGGGTGCTTTGCCCTGAGCGAGTCGAAAGAGATCGCGCTCACCGTGTTGCACGCGATAATCACCATTTTCACACCGCTCTGCACCAGAAAATCCGTAATCTGGGTTGAATAGTTGATGATGGTGGATATGTCTTTCCCTCCGTAGGGCGTCCTCTTGGTGTCCCCGAAATAAACCATCTTCTCTTCCGGAAATTCCTCAATCAGGAACGGAATGCAAGTGAGCCCGCCGAGGCCTGAATCAAAAATGCCTATTGGCCTGTTGTCCATGTGCTGTTTCCCTTTTTTTGTTTATATGGTATAATATACATGATATTCGCCCTGTATGCAAACACCAAAATGAAAAATAACGGGCCGGAGGTAAAAATGTGCAAAAAAAACTTGAAAACAAGGGATCAGATCGATTCAAAACACAAATGGGACATTGAGTCCATGTACCCTGACGAGGGAACGTGGGACGAAGACTGCGGCAGAGCGGCTGCCTTGGCTGAAGGCTTTGTCCGTTTTTCAGGCAGGCTCGGCGAAAGCCCCGAGGCGCTGCTTGCCGCCTTTAGGGAGCGCGACGAGCTGTGGCTGGTTGCAGAGAGGGCCTACGTCTATGCCAGGATGAAGCGCGACGAAGACAACAAGCTGGCAAAATATCAAGCCATGTCGGACAAATGCCAATCACTGGTAGCGAAAGCGGCAGCGGCAACGTCGTTTTTCACTCCGGAGCTGCTCGAAATTCCAGAAAGCGCTCTCTTTGATTTCATGTCGCGGGAAGATGGTTTGAAGCTCTACGAATTTGCCATAATGAACACGCTCAGGCTGAAAAGCCATGTCCTTACAAAACCCGAAGAAAACATCATGGCCCAGTACAGCGAAATAACAGGGGCCACAGGCGACATATTTGCAATGCTGAACAACGCGGACATCAAGTTCGGCACCATAAAAGACGAGGACGGCTGCGAAGTGGAGCTCACTCACGGCAGGTACGTCGGATTCATGGAGAGCAAGGACAGGCGCGTGAGGAAAGAATCGTTTGAACACATGTACACAGCGTACAAAAATCAGATCAACACAATCGCGTCCGCTTACAATTACAATACAAAGACCGACGTGGTGACTGCCCGGATACGGAAATACGAATCCTCCCTCCATAGCGCCCTTGCCGGCGACAACATCCCGCTATCTGTTTATGATAACCTTATCAGTGTGGTTAATCAAAATCTTAATACGCTTCACAGGTACATGTCCCTCCGTAAAAGGGTGCTGAACCTCGACGAACTGCAGATGTACGACGTGTATGTCCCGCTGATCGATGTGCCAAAAGAGGATATCCCTTACGAAACTGCGGCGAGCATCTTGGAAGCGGGCCTTGCGCCCCTTGGGCCTGACTACATATCAAAAATGAAAGAGGGCCTGTCTGCGGGCTGGGTGGACGTCTACGAAAACGCGGGCAAGACCAGCGGGGCGTACAGCTTTGGCAGCTACGACAGCAAGCCTTTTATCCTGCTGAACTACGAAGGGAAGCTGAAGGACGTTTTTACGCTGGCTCACGAAATGGGCCATTCAATGCATTCAAAGTATACAAGGGCCGCCCAGCCGTTCATATACGGCGGGCATTCGATATTTACGGCAGAAGTCGCGTCAACCGTGAACGAGTCCCTGCTGATGAAGCACCTGCTTAGCGTGGAGAAAAACCCGGACACGAAAAAATACCTCCTGAACATGTACATCGAAGAATTCAGGACCACCCTGTTTCGCCAGACAATGTTTGCGGAATTTGAACGAGCCACGCACCAGGCGGCAGAAAGCGGCGAGGCTCTGACCGCAGAATGGCTCAGCGACGAGTACGGCAAGCTGAACCAGAAATATTTTGGATGCGACGTCGCGACTTGCGGGGACATCCGATGTGAATGGGCGCGGATACCTCATTTTTACAGCGCGTTCTACGTCTATAAATACGCCACCGGGTTTTCCGCAGCCGCTGCTATTTCGGACTTGATACTTTCTGGCGCAGGCGCAAGGGATTCCTATGTGGAATTCCTCAAGTCGGGGGAATCGGACCATCCGATCGAACTGCTTAAAATCGCCGGCGTGGACATGAGCTCTCCGGCTCCTGTTGAGCTTGCAATGAAAACTTTTGAAAATCTTATTGAAGAATTCGAGAAACTGGTATAGAATTCCCTTATGAGCAAAAAAGTGATCACCGTCTTTACGAACGGCATGGAAACGTCTGAGAAAATAGTCAAACTGCTCTGTTCAAAACTGGAACGGAGCGGGTTTTCTGTCGTGAGCGAGTTTTCGCCTGACTCCGAGCTGATCATGTGCATCGGCGGCGACGGGGCGTTCCTTGCGGCAGTGCACGAGTTCGATTTCCCTTCGGTCCCATTTGTGGGGATAAACACGGGGCACCTGGGGTTCTTCCAGGAAATCTCGCCAAGCCAGATAGATTTGTTCATCGAAAACTATAAAAGGCGCAAGTTCCACATTCAGCACCTGAAGACCGTGAAAGCCTGCATCGCCCACGACGGCGAGTCTGCCGAGCACGTCGGGCTGAACGAGATCATCGTCAAGGGGCGCGCTTCCACCGCAATTCACCTCAACATCTCCATAGGCGGCAGCTTCATCGAATACTTCAGCGGCGACGGCATTCTTGTGGCCACGCCGGCCGGGAGCACAGCGTACAACTACTCCCTTGGGGGGTCCATAGTCGACCCGCGCCTGAACCTGCTACAGATCACCCCCATCGCGCCGATGAACACGACGGCTTACCGTTCATTTACCTCAAGCATACTGCTGCCGGCGGACCTGTCCTTTGAAGTGGCCCCTGACTACGGCGACAGCCACGACATCGTCATATGCGTGGACGGGGCAGAGTACATGTACGAGACGGTAAGCCACATCAACATTTGTTTCTCAGAGACCTTGATCAACCTGGCCAGGTTTGAATCCTACGACTTCTGGAACAAAGTGAAAGCAAAATTCCTAGACAGCGCTGTGGCCGGAAAATGAGCAAATGGGAATACACGATAGAGCCTGAAGACGGCGGGCGCAGTGTAGGGGAGCTACTGCGCCGGAATTTTACTTTTTCATCCCGTATGATGACCCGGTTCAAGCAAAACGGCTGCATCAAGCTCAACGGCGAGGCTGTCAGGATGAACGCATCCCCTGCACCGGGAGACGTGATAAGCATCAGCCTGCCGGAGGAGATGAGCGGCTTCGCTCCCGAAGCCGTGCCTATCGTCCCCGTCTTTGAGGACGACGACCTGCTTGTGATAGACAAGCCCGCAGGCTACGTGGTCCATCCAACCAAGGGGCAGCCCGCCCACACCATCGCCAACGGCCTAGCAAAGTACATTGCAGACACCGGCCAGGCTTTCAAAATCAGGTTCGTCAACCGCCTCGACATGGACACCTCGGGCATTCTTGTGGTCGCTAAAAACGCCCATTGCCAGAAAGAGATTGTCCGGCAGATGGGCGAGCACAAAGTCGAAAAAAAGTACTTGGCTGTAGTTTGCGGCATCGTCCCTTCCGAATGCGGCACCATAGACGCGCCCATCGGCCAGCTGGCGCCGGGCGATCTGCGCCGCGCCGTCACCTCGCCGGGCCAGCCCTCCGTCACGCGCTACTCAGTCCTCAAAAGGTACCCGAAAGGGTATTCCCTTGTGGAGCTCTCGCTTGAAACGGGCAGGACGCACCAGATCAGGGTTCACATGTCGCACATCGGCCATCCAGTCGTGGGGGACCGCCTGTACGGAGGCGAAAACGTCCTGCTCATCGAAAGGCAGGCGCTGCACGCCTGCTTCATGTCGTTTTTCCACCCAGTCACGGGCAGCCCCTTAGAAGTCTCGGCAGAAATGCCGGCAGACATCCGGAAGCTCATCGAGAAAGTAAAGTGATCACTTAAGGCACTCTTCCACATAGTCTGCGTCCGATGGGACCGGCACATACACGATGCCCCTCTTTTGCCGGGTTTCCCTGCCTTTCCCGGTTACAAGCACTACCGATCCCTCGCTGGCCGTATCTATCGCTGCCTTTATGGCATCCCCACGGTCTGCTATGATTTCGCATGCGCAGCCAGCTTTTCTTACATGCCCGGCTATCTCCTCGGATATGGCAGCCAGCGGCTCTTCGCCGGGGTCCTCCTCTGTTACGAACACTCTGTCAGCGCAGCTGCCTGCGGTTTCCCCCAGTTCCCTGCGCCTCCCCTGAGCTTTTCCGCCTGGGCACCCGAAAACTATCGATATCCGCTTGCCCGGGAATTCTTGCCTGACAGAAGCGAAGAGCGCCTCAAAGCTCATTTTGTTGTGGGCATAGTCCACGATTACGGTCAGCCCCCTGCCCTTGAACACCTCCATCCTGCCGCTCACCTTGGCATTCTCAAGGCCGGCGCGGATGTGCTTTGCCGGAACGCCCAGTTCGCAGCAAACGGCAATTGCAGCCAATGCGTTCTGCACGTTGAAAAGCCCGTTCATTGAAATCTTGAATTCGCTGTCAAAGCTGCTGCACTTCGCCCTGAACGCGATGCCGCTTTCACTGGCTTTTACGTCATACCCGTGGACGTCTGCTCTTTCGGTGAGGCCGAAGGTGGCAACTTTCGGCGACCGGAGGCGGGCTTGGTTTAGTATCCTGTCTGCGCTGTCGCTGTCCATGTTTACGCATGCAGACTTGCATTGGTCGAAGATGCTGAGCTTTGAGCTGAAATAGTCCTCAAAGTCGACATGTTCGATGCTGCTGATATGGTCTTCCCCTATGTTCAGAAAGCACGCGACGTCGAACAGCACGCCGAGAACCCGTTCGTATTTGAGCGCTTGGCTCGAAACCTCCATGGTCAGGTACTCTATGCCGCTGTTGACTGCGTTGTCGAAATGCTTGTGCAGCGTCATTATCTCCGGCGTAGTCAGCCTTGACTCTTCTTCAACGACTCCGTCATAGGTGTCAATGCTGGAAACGTACGCGCTCCTGTGCTTGCCCAAGCTGCTAAGGTAATGGTCGAGGGCGCATTTCACGAAGTACACTGTTGTGGATTTGCCCTTTGTGCCGGTTATGCCTGCTATGTTCAGGTGGTCCCAAGCGCCGCCGTAGTAAAACCCGGAGATTTCCGCCATCGCCCTCCTTATCCGGCCCACGATGGCATAAGGCGAGTTCATCCCCGAAAGCTGGTATTTTTTTTCAGAAACATAGGCGAACGCCCCCTTGCTCAGGGCGTCCTTTAGGTACTTCTCTGAGAAGTGCTCGCCCTTGCAAATAAACAGCGTGTTTTCCTCAATGTCGTTGGAATCAAAGGAGATGTGCCCAACGATGCGTTCCAGTTCGTCGTAGCTTGCATTGATTTCCACAGCCAGCCCCTTGCTCAGCAAAAGGGCGGCATATTCATTGAACTTGTGCGTCTTTGCCACCATTGGTTACCTCAGCCTCCCTCCTGCAGCAGCTATTGCCTTAACCGCGAGGGTTTTCAGCGCGTCAAAGTAAAAACCAGGCGAACTGCCGCAGGTTTTCATGAAACACGACAACTCTGTACAGCCCAGCACCGCGCAGTCGCACCCCTTGCCCAAGAGCTCTTTTTCAATGTCCGCGAACTCGGCAACATCAACATCCCTGCCGGCCTTCACCCCATTGTAGATTATCTCCATGGCGCGTTTCTGGTTCTCGCAGGAGAGCGTAACCGGCACGATGCCTTCCTTTTCCATCTCAGCCTGGTAAAGGCCCAGCTGTACGGTCCCGTCGGTTGCCAGGATGCCCGCCCTTGCGCCACTGCCCTTTGCCGCCGCAATGTCTTTGACGGTTTCCCGGATCATGTTTATGATGGGGACGCCAACTTGGCTTTGCAGCCTGTCGACGAAATAATGCGACGTGTTGCACGGCACAGCTATGCAGCAGGCGCCGCTTTCTTCGAGGAAAATGCAGTCCTCGCGCAGCTCGGAATAAAGCTGCTCGGTATCGCCGGACAGCAAGGCCTCCGTCCTGTCGGGCAAAGTGGCGTGGCTGACAATGATCATGTTGACGTGGTCCTGGTCGCGGAAAGCCGCCGTGTTTTCAATGACTATGCCGTAGAAGACTTGCGTGGCCAGCGGCCCCATGCCGCCCAGCACCCCCATCGGCTTAAGATGCCCCAGTGCCATGTTCAATCCCTTTCCACCTGCTGTTTGCCCAGGTATTTCCTGTATTTGTAGAAATGCGAAAGCTGCGACCTCAAAAACCGCAATTTTCTGGGGAAACCGCCGTCAGGCTTGTAGTCGAGCGGGTTGACGCATTTCCCTTCCTTTATCAGCTTTCGCATCTGAACCCTGTATTTCTCGTGCGGCACGTAATCGAAAGCAACCTTTTTTGGGACGACGAGCCAAAGCGTTTCATTGTCTACAAACCTGCACTCGCCCGTTTTGTTGTCAATGTAGTCGTCTACGATGCAGCGAGCGACATTCTCCCCGGCGTTCGTTACGTAGTAATTGCTTCTCCCCGGCCTTGCGTTTATTTCAAAGGCTTTGAATTTTCCGTCCCTTTTGTCGAACTTTATGTCGAAGTTGGAATACCCGACGTAGTTCAGCCCCTCAAGCAGTTCTTTGAACTTGGCCTCCAGCCCCTCGTTGCGTTCAGTGATTATTACCGCGTGGTTCCCGATGCCGTGGGGGGTGTGCTCTTCGAGGAGGACATGCCCAAGGCACATCATGCGGACCTTGCCGGATTTGTCGGAGTAGCTGGTCAGCACCCGCATGTAGGAATCGTCGCCCGGAATGAAATTCTGGATGATCGTCGAATCGCTGTAGCCTGCGCCGTAGATGTCGCCCAGTATTCCGTCAAGCTCGTCCCTGCACTCTGCCTTGAAAACCTTCTTCTGCCCCGGGAAAGGGTGCCTCCAGTACTCTATGCTGTTTGACGGCTTTATTATGAAGGGCCCGCCAAAGGGCAAGTCGAACTCCGCGCCAGCCTCCTTCCTGTGGACAAATGTGTCCGGATAGTCGATGCCTGCCTTTTCGCACATGGCATAGAACTTCTCTTTATGGGTAAGGCTGTCCAGCAAGTCTATGCCTATGCACGGCGCAATCACGTTTTCCGGCAGGTTCTTGATGTTCTGGCTCACGAGCCTGACGTAGTTGTCTCCGCACCCCTGCAGTATGACTTTCCTGTCTTCGTGCCGTTTTGCAAACTCGCTCACAAGCCCGATAAAAGTCTCTTGGACGTCAGCCTGTTGATTTGGCGAGTAGCTTAGGATTTTGCTTCCGCTGACCGGCCACGCCTGGTATTTCCCGATTGCATAAGATTTGACCCCGTATTCCTCGTAAAACGCCCTGGCGATGCTGTACACGTTAATGTCACCCGCAAAAATCAGCGGTACAAAGTCACTCCTCATTTTGTTCGGTTTGCGGCTCGTCTTCCGGCTCGTCTTGCGGCTCGTCTTCCGGCTCGTCTTGCGGCTCGGTTTGCGGCTCGTCTTCCGGCTCGTCTATTATCTCCGCTGTCGAAGCGATGTACCCCGGCCTCAGATTGCCCGATGCCACCTCGTAAAAGGCTGTCAGCGCCGCCATTATGTAAACTTGCAGGAAAACCATCCCTGTCGACGCGATAAACGACACTATTGTCGAACTGGACGAAGGCGTCGCCATTTGCCATATCTCTTCGATTGTTAATGTGCCATACATCGCAGCGTCTACATTTCCTTGAGACGCCCTGAAGTAAATGCTCACGGCGTATACGGGTATCATTGCCAAGATGAACCAGCCGATGAAGCTTACTCCCAATAAGAACAGCTTTCCCTTGTTGCCGTTCATTATCCTCTTGCTCCTGTCGATGCACTCAAGGATTCCGATGTCCGGATTGTCCGCAAGTATGAAAAACGCCTGGCTGTACCGTAATGCCGCTATGATCCCCGGTATTATGAACAGCAGCGACCATAGAAACGTGAAAATGCCTATGACCACCATCAGGCCAAACGCCTTTCCAAAGCGCTCAAAGCCGTAAAAAATCTGCCACGCCTCGGGTTCGTCGTCCCGGAAAAGGCTCAGCGCGAAAATCGAATACCCCAAGTTGAGCGGCCCAGTCATCAGCAATGGGTAAAGACTGAGAAGCGCAATAGCGCTGGTGAACGGTATCGGCAGCGACATGAGAAAACTCGGTACGTAAGACAGAAAATAGTAAATCAGTATCGCGCCAAACCCCAGCATCCACCTGCCTCTCAGCGCATCCCTCCCGAGCCTTCTGAGCGTGCTGCTTTTCTCGGTAACTAAAAATTGTTCCATTTTGCCCTCCTGTTTAGTATAAATTTGCAAATATTTCCCTGATTTCCTCCTTTTCAAGGAACACGTAGTTGTTGGCCAAAAGCCGCTGCTGGTTTTCAATGGTGGAAACTGTGAAATCGTCGATCTGCGATTCAGCCATCCCATACTCTCTGAGAGGTTTTTTTGCTATCAGCTTGTTCAGGAATGTTTCAAGCTCCCCGTAGACGTCGCCCGCCGGGTCGCACCCGAGGAACTTTGCAAACAGGCCTGTCGCCTCTTTTATCTTACCGTCAGGCTTTTTCCTGGTGTACATTTTGAAAACTTCCGTGAAGAACTGGTAGTTCGCCTCACCGTGCGGCACATGGAAAGCGCCTCCGATCGAATAGGACAGGGCGTGTACTGCGGCGCATCCGGCGTTGCCAAAGGCGATTCCGGCGTAATTCGCAGCCAGCAGGAAGTCTTTCATGTACTTGAGCCGTTCGTCTTGGCCTTTTTCAACGATTTCCTTGTACCCTGCCATTATCATCTCCATCGCTTTAAGCGAATACATCTCCGTGAAATCTGAAGCTTTTGGCGACAAGAACGACTCTATCGCGTGGATGAGCGCGTCCACGGAGCTGGTCACAAAGAACTTGTACGGGAGCCCTTTCACCGTTTCCGGCACGAGGGCGGCAACGTCCGCGTAGGTTTCGTCCACCGCAAGGCCTTTTTTTGTGTGGAGCTCTTTCAGTTCCGCAATAGCCACGTTCGTGACTTCGCTCCCGGTGCCGCAGGTAGTCGGGACTACTACGAGCTCCTTGATTTTCTTTGGTACCGCTTTCCCTGTGAAAAGGTCTATCGACCTTTCAGGGACGTCCAAAGCCAGTATTTTGCATATGTCCACTATCGTGCCGCCGCCGAAAGCGACAATCCTGTCAAAATCCTTCCCTTTCATGTCCTTTGCCATCGCGTCGATCATCTCGTCGGAGGGCTCCCCGGCGCCGTACTTCTCCTGATAGATCACGTCTGCGTCGATTCCAAGGGGCGCGGCGTATGGCGTGTGCAGCCATTCGTTTGTTACGATCAGATCCCTCTTGCCTATTTTGAATTCGTCGTTGAACTCCTTGAAAGTGTCAAAATAGAATATTTTAGGCACTATCCTCAATGCTTGCATTTTATTACCTCCTCTGATTTTTAATACTTTGCGTTATACCGTTTTTCAAATTCTTCTTTTAGCCAGTCCCTGAATGACGGGTGCGC
>WRJV01000276.1 GCA_009778415.1 Clostridiales bacterium
GAAAGCGAAAGCGTAGGCGTAGGCGTGGGCGAAGCGGAAAACGCCCAGGCGGCAGAAGACGTAATTACAGACATCCTGCCCCTTGTCGATCCCAAAAAACAAGAAGCCTTTAAGGCGCTTGAGGAATTGTGGGATTCGGAAAGCCGCAGTGCAGAGGAAAAAAAAAGCGTCGAAAAGAAAGAAAAAAGAGAAGACTCAGAACATACTGAGAAGCTGGAATATAGCGAAAAGATAGAACAAGTCGAAGCCTACCCCCTGGCGCCCGTTCAAACTCAAATAGCGCAGCATGGCGGAAAAGAAGGCTTGGCATTTGTGATTACAGACAAAGAAGGCGACCTGGCAGACAAAGAAGGCACAACAGCAGATGGCATCGCAGAGGGCGCCAAAGAAAAGGTAGGCGTAAAGAAAGTCCTGCTGGTCATATTGGTGATCGTGCTCTTATTGGAAATGGCAGCGCTCGGGCTGAAGTACCTCGCTCCAAACAGCATTGGCGCTGCTTTTGTCAACCGCTATTTGAAATTTGCGGTTACGTGGGTTGACGATTTGTTCCGAAAGGAACCGCCCCCCGAGATTGACGACTTTGACAAAGACCAGGGCGCACAAGGGCAAGACACGGAGGACATCACGGACGCAGACAACGGTGAGCCGGCAAATGCGGCGAAGCTGCCCGAAGCAGACAAGGCGGCGCTGGTTGCCGGGCAACTGGGCAGCAACAGGAACATTGTGACGGTAGAAGCGAAGGATGAACTCAAATACAACGCTGCAAACACGTACAGCGACGCAGACATCGGCAGTTCAAAACCTATAGAAGACAACGTCTGGCGGACATTTGAAGGCAATGATGTATTATACGACCAGTCGGTTGTCGCTTCACTAATAAGCTTCAATTCCAAGTGGATCGACTTTGTCAACAGCGGAGACGAGTCTATTTTGGAAGTGGTAAAGAAAGGAGGTCAAGCAGAAAAGAGCATACTTGACTACAAAAGGGGCAGCGGGGTCAAAAAGACGTTCAAACTGCTGCAAATCGGCGAAATAAGGCAGAACGGCAACATTTTTTTCATATGGGCCCATGAAATGATTCAGGATACGGCAAACGGCAAGACAACTGAAAACAGTTACGACTGGATCTACCGAATGGAAGCAGTGGATGATAAAATGCTGGTGACGGGCTATTTCAGGAGCTAAAATAAAGCCATTTCAACACATCAGTCAATCAACTCAAAAAAGGAGGAATAATTTTGAAAAAAAAGAAGGGAAAGAGGGGTCTAACCGGTTTACTCATAGTATTAGTGCTGCTGCTGATGCTATTCATGGCCCTGATAAATTTCATTACCGACATTCTCTGGTTCATAGAGATGGGGTACTTGAGCGTATTTTTGAAAAAGCTCATAACGCAGCTGGAAATAGGCATACCGGCATTTTTCGTCATCGGAGCGCTGAGCTTTTTGTACTTGCAAGCGATCAAGAAAGGTTATTTCAAGAAGGTGGAATCCCACAGCGACGACAAAGCCATCGGCAAAAGGCTCAACATGTTTGCGCTGGCGCTGTCAGCCGTGTTTTCCTTGCTGGCGACGTTTTTCGCAGTTACCAGAATATGGTTCGAAGCCCTCAAGTTCAAGAACGGCACAGGCTTTGGCATTGCAGACCCGCTTTTCAACTTGGACATTTCATTCTACACGTTCAAGCTTGAGCTGATAAAACAGCTTAACAACTTGGCGATCGGAGTGATACTCGGGTTTGCGGCGATAACGGTCATATATTACATGATGTTGGTATCGTTCAGAAAGCCCCAGATGTTCGAAGAAGTTGAAGTGGAAGACGAAGAATACGACGAAGACGAAGAACGGTACAGCGGTGATTTCAAGCGCGGCAGTTCAGGCGCGGGCGGCTTTGGTGCGTTCGACCTCAATGACATCATGGACAAGCTGAACAAGTTCATGGGAGGCGGAGGGTTCGCCGGAAACGCGGGGCGCCAGAACATAAACCAGACGGCAAAGCCGCAGAAGCGGCTTGACGACGAAAACTTCCTGAACCTCCTCGGGATAGCGTCAAAGCAAATAATATTTTTTGGCGTAGTATTTTTCCTGATGGTAGGCGTGAAGTTCTTCCTCATGCAGTACGACCTGCTGTATTCGTCTACCGGCGTCGTGTACGGCGCTGGATTCACCGACGTCAACATCACGCTTTGGATGTACAGGATTTTGGTAGTGCTGTCAGTCCTTGGAGCCGTGGGCTTCGTCTGGGGGCTCGCGAAAAAGAAATTCAGGAACATCCTGATAATCCCGGTTATCGGCCTTGTTGTCGGCGGGCTTGGCCTTGGGGGCGGCTACGTGGTGCAGAATTACATCGTTTCCCCAGACGAGCTCAACAAGGAGCGCCCGTACCTGATAAGAAACATTCAGTTCACTCAAACCGCTTACAACCTGAACCATGTCGCCGAGAGGAATTTCCCTGCCAATACCGACACTCTGGACTGGCGGGACATCGAAAACAACAGCGAAACCATCTCAAACATCAGGATAAACGACTACGAACCGGTGAAGAAGTACTACAACAACGTACAGACGATAAGGCCGTATTACTTGTTTACCGACGTTTTCGTCGACAGGTACATGATAAACGATGAATACACGCAGACGTTCATTTCCGCCAGGGAGATAAACGATTCGGCGAGCTCGCCGATTCCGCAGACGTGGCTGAACAAGCACATCAAGTACACCCATGGCTACGGCATCACTCTCTCCAGGGTTGACAAGATAACGGCCAACGGCCAGCCGGACATGCTGATAAGGAACATCCCGCCGACATCGCAGGTCAATGAGATCGAGATTACAAGGCCCGAGATATACTTCGGGAGGATGACCAACGACTACATCCTGGTGAAGACGGACGAAAAAGAATTCGACTACCCGATGGACGCGGAGCACAACGCCGAAACGATCTACGACGGGACGGCAGGTATCCCGCTCAATTTCCTGAACAAGACCATGTTTTCCATACGCGAACGGAATTTGAGGATACTTGTATCGACCAATTTGACCAAAGAGTCGAAGATAGTGATAAACAGGAACATCATGAAGAGGGTGCAGACAATAATGCCAATGCTCACCTACGACCCCGCCCCCTACATGGTCACAGTCGACGGGAAGCTCTACTGGATCGTCGACGCGTACACTTACAGCAGCAACTTCCCGTATTCGGAGCCTTATGTCAAAGGCACGACAATCAACTACAACTACATCAGAAATTCTGTGAAAGTCGTCATCGATGCATACAACGGCGCAACCAACTACTACATAGTTGATCCAACCGACCCCATAGCGGCAACATACAAAAACATATACCCGGCGCTGTTTAAAGATTTTGACGAAATGGACAAGGATTTCAACTTTACACACAAAGACGCGTCGCTCAAAGCCCACATAAGGTACCCGAGCATGATGCTGAACATTCAGGCAAACGCGTTCCAGCGCTACCACATGAACGACGAAGTAATGTTCTATCAAAACGAGGACCTTTGGGACATCGCAAAAGAAATATATGAAGTAAACCAAGTTCCGATGGTGCCGAACTACTACATCATGAAGCTGCCGCGCGAAGAAAAGGCAGAGTTTGTGAACTCCATACCGTACACGCCAAGGGACAAGCTCAACATGACAGCGCTCCTTGTGGCAAGGAACGACGGCGAAAACTACGGAAAGCTGGTGCTTTTCAGGCTGCCAAAGGGTGAGATAGTGTACGGGCCGATGCAGATAGAAGCGCAGATAGACCAGCACACGGAAATTTCCAAGGAATTCTCCCTGTGGAGCCAGGCCGGATCGACTTACAGCAGGGGCAACATGTTCGTAGTCCCAATAGAAGACTCGCTGCTTTACGTCGAGCCAGTTTACCTTGAAGCGACCAACTCCAGCATACCTGAAGTCAAAAGGGTAATAGTCGCCTACGGCGACAGGATCGCTTATAGGGCAACGCTGGCAGAGGCCCTCGACGAGCTGTTCCCGATGCTTGAGGAAAAGCCGATTGACAGCACCCCGCCCGGCGGTTCAGAAAAACCTGGGACATCAGAGCCACCCGAACAAGGGATGTACACTATGTCAGAGCTGATAGGCCTTGCGTCGGATGCGTTCGACAACGCGCAGAACGCGCAGAAGAACGGCGACTGGGCGGCGTACGGCCAGTATCTTAAGCAGCTGGAAAGGTACCTTAACATGCTGAAACTAAACGAATAAACCAAAGAGGTCAAAAATGCTGGAATACGACAAAATGCTATTTACGATACCTGCGGAGAGCCATACGGAAAGCGAAGTAAGGAGCATGCTCAAGCAGCATAAGGAAGTCAAATTCGTGTCGCTGGTCGGCTTTGACATAGGCGGCCACGACACGGACGAGAAAATCCCAGTGGACCTGTTCATGAGGCACATGGGCAAGTACCTCAGAAGCGGCGTCCAGACTGACGGCTCCAGCGTAGTTTTGCCGAGAATAGCAGACCTAAACAACGCACGGGTGGACATAGTGCCGGATTTGTCGGTGAACTGGTATGTCGACTACAACTTAAGCTATGTAGAAAAGGAAACGGGGCTCCCGGTGGGAACGCTGAGAATCCCGTCTTTCCTTGTTCACAACGACACTGAAATTATTGGCTCTAGGACTATATTGAAAGATGCGATAGCGTTCTTTAAAAAAGAAATACTGAAGCTCATAAGAAAGAACTCTTACGTCTGGGAGTCCATCGGGATCAAAAGCGCAGAGGACATCGCGGAAATAATGATCACTTGCGCCACCGAGCTCGAGTTTTGGGTAAAAACACCCGACGACAAAGCCGACAGGGAACAGCTTTCGACAGCGCAGATACTCAAAGAGCAATACTGGAAAAGGACGATAGGCCCGGTCCGCACTTCGCTGGAGCGGTCGCTTACGATCTTGGACAAATACGGGCTTGAAGTGGAAATGGGCCACAAGGAAGTCGGCGGCATCAAGGCGAAGATGGGGAGTTCCGGCAATTACGACCATGTCATGGAGCAGCTAGAGATCGACTGGAAGTACTCCTCTCCGCTTCAAGCAGCTGACAATGAAAACCAAGTCAAATACGTGATAAAGGACGTTTTCAGGCATCACGGCCTTGACGTCACGTTCATGGCCAAGCCCATCGAAGGCATAGCGGGCAGCGGCGAGCACACCCACATGAGCCTCTCCGCCAAACTGAGGGACGGGAGGGTCATTAACCTATTTTCGCCGAGAGACATACGCAAAGGGTACTTGAGCCCCATAGGGTTCGGTGCTCTGATGGGCCTGTTAAAGAACTACGAGGTGATCAACCCCTTCATCAACTCGTCAACCGACGCGTTGAACAGGGCGCAGCCGGGGTACGAAGCCCCTGTCTGCATTGTAACCTCAATCGGGATCGGCGAGGATCAGCCCTCTAGGAACAGGACTGTGCTCGTCGGTCTGGTCAGGGACCTTGCCGACTCCTTTGCCACCCGGTTCGAGCTGCGTTCGCCAAACCCGAAGAGCAACACATACCTTGTGATAGCCACTTCGTACATGGCTATGCTGGACGGCATCAGGGAAGCTCTGGAAAACGAAAAATCCTCGAAGGAGCTGCTTGCCTCTCTTTCGAAAAAATACGGCGAAGAGGATTTTTACCTTGAGCGGGACAGGGAGTACTGCAGCGAGGAAAACGTCTTTGAAGCGTACACAGAAGAAGAAAGAGGCAGGCTCTTTGGCAACGCGCCCCGCACGGTGTGGGAAAACCTTGCGGCGTTTGACAAGTACCCCGACAAGCTCAAGATATTCTCGCAGGGCGGCGTCATGGACAAGCTGACCCTCGAATCCTTTAAAGACGCCACTTTGTCCCAGTGGGCCATGGAGCTCTACAGCAGGATCATCCCCAACACGATGGATTTCGTCAGGGAATGCAGAAAGCTGCACACCGATGGCGAATGCACCGATTTTGACATTGAGAATTGGGAGAAAATACAGAGGCTGAGGAGGTATCTTGGGCAAGACACGATAGTGGACAAGAGCTTGCTGACGAGGATAAAAACCGCCCTTGACGAAAACAACTATGCTCTTGCGTCGCAGCTTCAGATTGAAATGTACGAAAAAGTGAACGAGCTTAGCGATATTTATTTTTTGTCGTATAAAAAGAATTTACTTTAGAGGTGAGATTATGTTGGATATCAGGAAAATCAGAGATGACTTTGAAACGGTGAAGAAAGCCGTAGAATCAAGGCAGCAGGGCGATTTCGGCTTGGGCAAGTCACTTGAGCTCGACGAAATGCGCAGGGCAATCCTGGCAGATGTCGAACAGAAGAAAAACAGGCAAAATCTGGCGTCGAAAGAAATTCCAAAACTAAAAAAAGAAGGCAAAGACACTGCGGAAATCATGGCTGAAATGAAGCTCCTTTCGGATGAAGTAAAGGCGCTCGACGGCAAAGTGAGCGAAATTGAAAGGGAGCTGAAGATTTTGCTGCTTGGCATACCAAACACCCCCAGCCCCAGCGTCCAAGTTGGCGCAGACGATGCGGACAACGTCGTGATCAGGGAATGGGGGACGCCACGGGCGTTCGATTTTGCGCACAAGGCCCATTGGGACGTGGGGCTCGATCTGGGAATCCTGGATTTTGAAAGGGCAGCCAAGATATCAGGCACAAGGTTCACGGTATACAACGGCCTTGGGGCAAGGCTGGAGCGCTCAGTGGTCAATTTCATGCTCGACCTGCACACCGGGGAGCACGGGTACCTTGAGATACTCCCCCCCTTCATGGTCAACAGGGACGCTATGACCGGAACAGGGCAGCTCCCCAAATTTGAGGACGACATGTTCCACGTTCCGGCAAAGGATTTCTTCCTGGTCCCAACAGCCGAGGTTCCTCTCACCAACCTGCGTATGGACGAAATAATGGACGAAAAAGAGCTGCCTGTCTACTACACTGCCTACACTCCGTGCTTCAGGAAAGAAGCCGGCTCGGCAGGTAGGGACACAAGGGGGCTCATAAGGCAGCACCAGTTCAACAAAGTGGAGCTTGTAAAATTCGTCAAGCCCGAAACCTCCTACGAAGAGCTCGAAGCCCTCACCCTCAATGCAGAAGAGGTCCTGAAAAGGCTTTCCATCCCCTACAGGGTCGTGCGCCTTTCCACTGGCGACTTAGGGTTTTCGTCTGCTATGACCTACGACATCGAAGTCTGGATGCCGAGCTACGGCAAATATGTTGAAATATCCTCTTGCAGCAATTTCGAGAGCTACCAAGCCAGAAGGGCGAACATCCGCTTCAGGCCTCAGCAGGGAGGCAAGCCCGAATTCGTCCACACCCTGAACGGCAGCGGCCTGGCCGTAGGCAGGACCGTTGCGGCAATCCTGGAAAACAACCAGCAGGAGGACGGCTCCGTAGCAATCCCGGATGCCCTCGTGACTTACATGGGCACAGACAGGATCGCGAAATGCGTGTAAAAGTGAAAAAATTACCGCTTGCGATACAAAATTTCAGGGAAATCATTGAAGGTGACTACGTCTACGTTGACAAGACGCAGTACGTATATAGGCTAATAAACGACGTAAGCTATTATTTCCTGTCACGCCCAAGGAGGTTCGGCAAATCGCTCTTGCTTGATACGATCAGCGAAGCGTTCAGCGGTGACAGGGAGCTTTTCAAGGGCCTTTGGATTTACGATTCTGACTACAGCTTCGAAAAACACCCGGTGATCAGGCTCGACATGAGCAACATAGCAAACGAGACGCCTGAAATGCTCAGGAGCGCACTGGCTGCGGAACTTAACAAGCGCGCAGAAGAGGAAGGCTTTGACATCTCCGCTGAAATACCTTCGGACATTTTCAAATTCCTGATCGAGGAAATGCATGAAAAATACAACCAGACCGTAGTGGTCCTGATCGACGAGTACGACAAACCCATACTGGACCACCTCGACGACATCGAGACAGCAAAAGCCAACATAGAATTGCTGGGCGGCTTTTACGGCATATTGAAATCCATGGACCCGCACCTAAAACTTACATTCACAACGGGCATCACAAAGTTTGCCAGGGTTGAAATGGCTCCTGCGTTCAACAACTTGTCTGACATAACTTTCACAAAAAGGTACTCGGGCATCTGCGGGATAACCATGGAAGACCTCGACATATACTTTGGCATGCACATGGAAGGTTTGCGGATGCGTTACTATAGCCGCTACGAAGGCTGTCTGCAAAATGCACTCCTTGCTAGTTACGGGGGCTATTCCTGGGATGGCAAAACGCAGGTACTGAATCCGTATTCGCTGCTCAGCTTTTTCAGCGAGGCGAGGTTCGCATGCTACTGGCAAACAGGCGGCACACCGAAATACATGACGGCTCTGGCAAAGAAATGCCCTGATAAATGCATAAAACTCAAAAAATATGGAATAACTGAGCTTATTCTTGATATGGCAAGCATCAATAAAATT
The DNA here is from genome assembly GCA_009778415.1 of Clostridiales bacterium. Classification (GTDB taxonomy): domain Bacteria; phylum Bacillota; class Clostridia; order Peptostreptococcales; family Anaerovoracaceae; genus WRJK01. The sequence goes on from WRJV01000276.1 coordinate 8,440, forward strand.
TCATTTGGGCTAATGCTGTTTCAGGCCGGCTATCTTGCTGTAAAAGAAGTAACGGAAACAAGAGGTACACCTTATTATCTGCTCGACGTTCCCAATTTTGAAGCCAGGGATGCACTCATTGACGGTTTGGGAATGAAAATTGAATATACGGACATGTTTGATAAAGAGCTTGATTCGAAAAAAGACGGCAGGAAGATTATTTTTCTCGATATTGACGGCGTCCTGCAACCACCATGGATGGAAACGCGGTTTGACTACGACCTGAAGGCCCTGCAAAAACAAATGGCTGAAGAAAACCAACAAGATGAGTACTTGCGCATGGACCGCTACGACATCGGTGCCGTCTATTACGACTGGGAACCAAACGCGGTAACCAATTTAAAAAAGCTGATCGACTGGACGGGGGCAGAAATTGTCGTGTCGTCAGACTGGCGGTATTCCAATAAGCTTGATTGGCTGAGGCTGCTTTTTAAAATACATGAGCTGGATGTTTTCGTAAAAGGCACAACTCCATGCAGGCATTATGATAGGAAACAGGAGATCAACACCTACCTGTCCGAGTGCAATGACATAACGAACTACGTTGTAATCGACGACATGAACTTGTCGCAGCACTTCCCTGACAATTTCGTCTATACTGCGGATACGGGCTTTTTCGCCATGCATCATATTGAGAAGGCGATTCGCATCCTTTCCCAACCCTAATTTCTGCAAGCAAAAAGGAATCTCAGTAGGATCAGAAAACCTAGAAATTCACAAAAATATGTTGAAAATGCGAACCAAATATGATAATATTGGTTTGATTTTTGTTGATCAATTCTATATAGAAGGAGAAATACTAATGAAAATGATTAAAAAGACACTGCCGCTAGTCGTGGCAGTAGCGCTGTTGCTGACACTGCTGCCCGGCATGACGCTGACGGCGCACGGGCAAGACCATGTTGCGCCCGCCGGGACTGCACCCTACACCTTCTCAATAGACATCCCCGTGACTGTGACTGAAAGGTACAACGGCGTAATGGTCTATTGCATGATCGAGGAGGGTGCCGACCAGCTGCAATGGTACAACTTTGGCGACGAACCCATGCCGATGAGGTTTGTCAGGAGCACTTCTTTGCCCTCCGGATCGACCACTTACTACGCCCGCACCCACTACGAAAGCGGCGATGTTTGGACGTGCGGCTTTATGTACATGGTGGCAGAAAACCCGGTGACTTCACTGTCGATGACTGTAGGTAGGGTGGAATTCACCTATATCGGTACAAAACCAGTCAAGATCGTCTTCGGCAATTACGAAGACGGCAACGTCATGGACGTTGTGAAAGTCGTGGATTTTGAGTCTGTCTTCGATGTGAACAACACCGAGAGATTGCCGCAGCCCGCTCCGGCAGCCGAAATAAACATAATTCGCGCACCTGGTCCTATCGGCTTTATAGCCGTAAACGACATATTCGGCGTACCAACCTCAGCCACTGCAGGGACATCGCGCACGCTCACGCCCACTGTTTTTCCAGACAACGCAACAAACCAAGACATCATCTGGGCAGTCAAGAGCGAGGGTACAACAGGCGCCACCGTTTCGGACGGCAGGCTGTACACGACGGGGGCAGGGACAGCAGTCCTGACGGCAACTATAGTCGACGGCGTGGGGACCGGCTACAATTTCACAAAAGATTTCACCATCACCGTATTGCCACCGCCTTACGCTGCTGTAAGCGACATAACCGGTGTGCCTACCACGACCCAAGCCCTCACGCAGCTTACGCTGACGGGCACGGTTTTGCCGAATTACGCGACTTACCAAGACATCATTTGGGAACTTGTCGACATAGGCACGACTGCGGCCACCCTTACAGGCGGCAACGTGCTGAACACATATGCGGCAGGGACTGTCACGGTGCAAGCCACAATCCCCAAAGGCGTGAACAATGCATTAAGTGACTTCACAAAGCTATTCACCATCACGGTGACCCCGCCCCCACCGCCTTTCGTTCCGGTGACAGGGATCATCGGTGTACCGGCAGCGGCCACTTCAGGGACACTGCTAGTCCTAGGGGGCGTGGTTCTGCCTGATGACGCGACAAGGCAGAACATACTCTGGAGCATCAAGGACGCCGGCACCACTGGTGCGTACTTGAGCGGAACGAACGGAATCCTGTTTAACTCAACGGCAGCGGGCTACGCCACTGTGACAGCCACAATAAAAGACGGCAAAGACGAAGGCGTAGACTACGTACAAGACTTTGTGATCACCGTAAACGGCGGCATACCAGCGTTTGTTCCCGTAACGGGCATAACTGGCGTACCGACTGAGGCAACGGCAGGAGTGCCACTCGCTTTGGTAGGCACTGTTGCGCCGGGTAACGCAACGAACAAGACCATCGTATGGAGCATTAAGGATGCCGGGGCCACGGGCGCGACCCTCAGCGGAAGCACGCTGAACGCCACGGCGGCAGGGTACGTCACAGTGACCGCCACTATAGCAAACGGCGCAGGGGCAGGCATTGATTTCACAACAGACTATACCATCAAGGTGGCGTCTGCGGCTATTGTTGTTGTGAGCGCAAGCCCAGCAGCTTCAGTTGAAAAACTAAACGGCAACCAAAACAGGCTGACCATCACCGTCACGGAAAAGCTTTCAGACGGGAAAACAAATACTATAACGTCAACAATCATGATCAACAACAATGCGGCTGCTACGTACAGCGTCGGCACCTACAAAGTATACGTAGACACAAAAGGCAACACCCAAATCCGCGAATGCCGAATTGTGATATAGCTCACCACTTTGGTGATCAACGCTAAAATCTACTCCATTGAATTCAAATACGAGGAATGCAAAGGCAGCTTGTTTGGCTGTTTT